>DAOQWI010000198.1:0-5971 GCA_035342015.1 Candidatus Ozemibacteraceae bacterium
TCCTTCCGGCAAAATGTTCAAAATTGTCGCTCTCAGCGACGCCAAGGTGGCCGGCACCGAAACCAGAACCCCTGGGGAGCTTACTTCCCTCAGCGATGACGACACCCTGATCACTCAGATTGTGCCTCTCGAAAGAACCTCGGTGGAAGAAGCCAGCAAAATTCTCGCCACCCTGCTGCCCCGCGATGCTTCGATGCTGCTTTTCCCTCCGTCGAATACGATTGTTCTGACCGGCCGTTCAGTCAACATAAAAAGAGCGCTCGAAGTTCTGCTCGAACTTGAAAAGGGCCTGCTGCGCCCCGGCCTCGATATTGTACCCCTCAAATATTCAGCTGCCGAAGATCTTAAAGCTCAGCTCGAAAAAATTATTTCCGGCGGCGGGGTTGAACGCGACACAATCAAGGGTGGCGTCAACTTTATCGCCGATAAGCGCAGCAACAGCCTGTTCGTTCTCACCTCACCCGAAAATTTCGAACGGGTCAGAACTCTGATCGACCGGCTCGACACGTCGACAACCGACGCAAGACCAGAACTGACAAGGTTTTTTACCCTCAAATATGCAGACGAAACCGAAACGGCCAAACAGCTCGAAGATATTCTCGGTTTCAGCCGCAAAAACGAGATAACTTCAGCCTCTGAATCGGCAATGATCGAAACGACCCGGCTGGTTCCGATCAAAAGAACCAGATCGATTATGATTACCGCCAGGTCAGAAGATGTCATGAACCGCATTGAATCACTGCTGCAGCACCTGGATTCGCCGCCGGCCAAAGGCAGCGGCGATGTCAAGGTAATAAAGGTTGTCAATGCCGACGCCAAGACCCTGGCAGAAACTCTCGCCAAACTGGTTCAACAGACCGAACAGGGGGCCGCGCCGACTTCGGGCCCGAAACAGATAGTCACCTTCGTTGCCGAAGAGCACACCAACTCGATCATCATGACCGGGCCGCCGCAGCAGTTTCCGCAGTATGAGGCCATTCTGGCCTCTCTCGACGTCATGCGGCACCAGATTCTGGTTGAAGTACTCATCACCGAAGTCAGCGGCCAGCTGACCCACAATCTCGGCATCGAGTGGAACGTCTTCGACTATAATTCAGAAACCTGGCGCGCCTTTGGTGGCACCAACTATGGCATCAAGGGCAGCAACCCATCTGCCAACAGCGGTTTTCAGGTTGGCCTGATCAAGGAAGCCGTCACCGCCGCCGATCTGGCAAAGGGCGACGCTACCGCTCTCAGCAAGATCAAGGCCATGGTTAAAGCCTACAGCAACAATTCGAACTTCAAGATTCTTTCAGCACCCCAGATTCTCAGCACCGACAACCAGGAAGCGAAAATTTCGGTCGGCGAAGTGGTCGCCCTGCCCCAGGGCTTTACACAGGACCGCGACACCGGCCGCTTCGACCTCACCAACTTCAAGTATGAAGACGTGGGCATCGTGCTAGGCCTGACTCCGAGAGTTAATTCCAACGATCTCGTTACTCTCAAAATCGATCAGGAAATCAAAAAGCGCCAGGAAGAAAACCTGTATGAATTCAATGTTCCGGTGCTTACCAAACGCCAGATGCAGACCACTATAACGGTTCCGAATCACAAAACCATCGTTATCGGCGGGCTGATGCGAGAAGACAAAACCAAGGTAATCGAAAAGGTGCCGCTGCTCTCGAAGATTCCGTTCATCGGCGAAGCTTTCAAGAACCGGCGTGACGTGACCCAGAAAACCAACCTGCTGGTTTTTATTACACCACATATTCTCTCGACACCTGAAGAAGTGTTAAAATTTGACGAAGCCAGAGGTGCCACCACCGAAGAAAAAAAACTGGAAGAAGTGAAAAAGATTGCTGTGCAGAAGCAGCAGGCACACGAAAACCAGTTCAGAGACCGGGCACTGAAAGCATTTGAAAGACTCAAGACCAATATCGACAAAAAGTAAGCAGGCCTGCGACTGATGAAAAACCGGCAAAAGCTCGGGCAGATTCTCGTCGAGCGCGGCGAAATCTCGCCCGAAATGCTCGATGAAGCACTGCGGCAGCAGACCGCTGTTCCCGCCCGCCGCCTGCTCGGGGAAATTCTTGTCGACAGCGGTTACATCGATGAACAGGCACTTTTTTCTGCCCTCGCCCTGCAATGGGGGTTCGAATTCGCGCAGGTAATCGACCCGGCCGATATCGATAACGGCATTCTTGAGCTTTTTCCGCTCGAACATCTGCGCCGCAATATGACTTTTCCGATGCACCAGACCGACGACACCCTGTTCGTGGCGTCGGCCGACCCTTTCAAACCCGGGGTTATCGAGGAACTCAGCCGCAAGTTCAAAAAGAAACTGCGTTTCGTGGTTCTACCGCCCGGTGTCATCAGCAACGCTCTTAACGAGACCTATGGCCGTGGCCGAGATTCACAGGAAATAATCGAGACAATCAGCATCGAAGAGGATGTCGACGGCAATCTCGAAAACTTCGAGCCCGAAGACGTGCTTGAATCGGCCAACAAAGCGCCGGTCGTCAGATTCGTCAACACCCTGATCTTTCAGTCTCTGCGTGAACGGGCCTCTGATATTCATCTTGAGCTTTCGCCAGAGGGCTTTCGTATCCGCTACCGTATCGATGGCGTTCTGGTCAACCGGTTTTCGCCGCCACGCAAACTGCATGCGCCGGTCACCTCGCGCATCAAAATCATGGCCGGGCTTGACATCGCTGAACGCCGCCTGCCCCAGGATGGCAAAATCAGGGTGAGATTCGGCGACCGCGAAGTCGATATTCGCGTCAGTTCAGTGCCGTGTGCGCACGGTGAACGGGTGGTCATGCGTCTGCTCGACCGCAAGACCGAACTGCTGACACTGGAACAGATGGGCATGGACAAAGAGGTGCTGCAGACTTTCGACCGACTGATTCGAAGACCGAACGGCATTCTTCTCGTCACCGGCCCGACCGGTTCAGGCAAAACCACGACTCTGTATGGTGCAATAATGCGCATCATCAGCCCCGATGTCAACATCATCACCCTCGAAGACCCGGTCGAATATGAATTGCCCGGCGCCAGTCAGATTCCGGTCAAGCCGCGTATCGGTTTCACTTTTGCGGCCGGGCTGCGTTCGATACTGCGTCAGGACCCCGACGTCATTCTCGTCGGTGAAATCCGCGATGACGAAACCGCCTCGATGGCCATTCAGTCAAGTCTGACCGGGCATCTGGTGTTTTCAACTCTGCATACCAACGACGCGGCTTCGGCTGCCGTCAGACTTATCGATATGAACGTCGAACCCTATCTGGTGTCGTCAACCCTGATCGGGGTATTGGCCCAACGCCTGGTGAGAAGACTCTGCGGCGCCTGCCGGCAGCAGAGCGCAGCCGGTGAATGGGCAGCGGCTGGCTGCCCACAGTGTTCCGGAACAGGTTTTAAGGGTCGTTGCGGCATCTACGAAATGATGGTCATCGATGAAAGCCTTTCGGCGATGATTGGACGCGGCGCCAGCCTCGATGAAATAAGAGCTCAGGCAAAGAAGGGCGGCATGGTCAGTCTGTATGAAAACGGCCTGCATAAAGTTGCCATGGGCGTAACATCGAAAAGCGAAATTGAGCGTGTCTGCTGGCAGGGAGGCTGATTGTGCCACTTTTCAGATACCAGGCCTATGAGCGCGATGGCAGCGAAGTAAGCGGCCTGATCGAGGCCGATGACGTCGCGACCGCCAGACAGACGGTTAAAAGCCGTGGCCTGGCGCCTTTCGCAATCGAACCGGCAGCAGATGAGCAGACCGGCAGTTTTGGCGCCGGGCAGTTTTCGCTGGCCGAGCAGGCCCGTCTGGCACGTCAGTTGTCAGCTCTTCTGAAGGGTGGAGTTTCGCTGACAAAAGCCCTGGCAGGTATCGAAATTCAGGCTGCCTGGGCCAGCCGGCGCAGCAGCCTTGTCACTCTGCGCGAGGGGATTGAAAAAGGCCGTGATCTTTCGGGGGTACTGGGCGAAATGAAAAGCATTTTTGCGCCAGCCCTGCTTTCGGTCATCAGAGTTGGCGAAACCACCGGCCGGCTTGACTTCGCTTTCGCGCAGCTTTCATCGCATCTTGAACGCGAGCTCGATCATCGTCGCCGCCTGACCGCAGCGATCGCCTACCCTGCCATCACCGCCATAATTTCGATCGGCGTGCTTGCCTTTCTGATGGTCTATCTTGTACCGGTAGTCGCGCGCATGTTTGCTGACGTTCAGGGTGATCTGCCCTGGATTACCCGCTGGCTGATCGCGTTCAGCAACTTTTTTTCGGCAAACTGGCTGCTGATATCGCTTTCTCTGATGGGATTGTTCGTGGCGTTTAAAATCGCGATGCGATTTCCCGGAAGTCGCCGGCAGTATGAAAAACTGCAGCTGAAGCTGCCTATCTGGGGTCGTTTCATCGAAGGCATGCGCATGGAAACCTGGGCGCGCAGCACCGGCATGATGATTGAGTGCGGCGTAACCCTTCTCGAATGTATAAGAGTCATCAGAGAAAACGAAACTTCGGTGTTGCAGAGCGAAGCCCTTGCGAAGGTCGAAAAGGCTCTTGAACGCGGCACATCGTTTTCAGAAGCGTTGAAGAGTTCTGAAGGGTTTCCGGTTTTTGTCATTCAGATGATCGAGGCTGGCGAAGCTTCGGGCGAACTGGCACCGATGCTGTATTCAGCCGCTACCGAACTCGAAGCCGACAACCGTTCAGTCACCGAACTTTTTCTGACGATTCTCGAACCTGCCCTGATAGTCATTATGGGCACAGCGGTCGGCGCCATCATGATTGGCGTTCTTCTCCCCATCTACGAGATGAACCGCTTCATGTAGGCCAGAATGCCAGGTTGCGTGGTGTGGTAGAATAAAGTGGGCCTGGCGGGAAATTCTGAGCACGGGCTGAACTGACAATCAAGGAAAAAGGCATGAAATACCGCATTTTTACGTTCTATCTGTGTCTGGCTTTGATTTTTTGCTGTGGCACAGCCGGAGCCTGGTCGTATCACACACATCGAAAGCTTACCGCAGATGCAGTGCGGCTGATGCCGGATGCGTTCAGAAACCAGTTTGCCGGGCAGAAAGCCAGTTTTCTCAAGGGCTCGACCGACCCCGACACGCTGATAAAAGACTTCACCAACCATGTCTATCACCCCGACGGGTCAATGGTTGACGGACTTTATCGCATCAAAGACCTTTTCAACACCACAGCCGGTCTGATTCGCAACCAGTCTGAGCCCGAAAAAATCGCCTACATGCTTGGCCTGATGTCGCATTACATCGCCGATTTGAATCAGCCGCTGCACACCGCCGGCAGTGAGCGCAATCCCGATGAGTCAGAGTATCATATCAGGTATGAGCGCGACCTCAACAAGGAACTGCGCAATCTGCAACTGCCTGAAGTGAGCTACCGGCCGGTCACCGATGTGGATCAGCGTGTCAAGGAAATGGCAGGCATCGCCCATCGTGAGTATGATGCAATAGACCGCGCCTATCGCGGCGGCGGCCAGGGTCTGCCCGATGTCATGGAAATGTCACGGCGCCAGCTGACAGCTGCAACCGGCAACATCATCGACTTCTGGCTCGGCGTTTTCATTGAAGGCGGGCGGCCCCTCGACACCGGCAGTCAGCAGCAGCCAGCCACAGGCACAGACCTTTCTGCCGAATGGCAGGGTGATGATGCACCTGCCGCCGCCACAGCAGATCAGATAAATATCAACTCTGCCACTGCCGAGCAACTGGCGGCATTTTTCAATATCGAACTGCCCAAAGCCAATCGTATTGTCGACGCCCGTCCTTTCAGCTCGGCTTACGACCTTGCCAAAGTTCAGGGTTTCACAGTGCACTTCGTCAAAAGACACCGCGACCGCATCAGACTCGACGGCGGGTCGGACCAGCGAAAACACTGATAAATTCAAAAAAATCAAGCCTGAAAATGGCATTTTTTACTCTTAAAAGGTTAATTTTGCCATTAAAAATGCCACTCTAAGGATTTTAGTTTTTAAAC
>DAOQWI010000199.1:0-5904 GCA_035342015.1 Candidatus Ozemibacteraceae bacterium
CGAAAGCCTCTGTGTGGAAGTCGGTGAAATATACTTTTGCTTTTTCCATCTTTGCATTCTCCCGGTTCATCGAATTCATATTGTCCTGTATCTCGAATTACACAGCTTATTGTAACGATTTGCATGCTTCGTTGCCAGAAGAAAGATTCTCTCTGATTGCCGACCTCGATGAACGATATTAAAAGCTTTATTCTGCGCAAAAGAATTGTTTTCTGCAGAGAACAAGGCTAAAATTGTGCGGGAAACAGCGTGTCGTAAGTCGCAAATCTGACAGGCCTGCAAAAGAAACGTTATGGCCAGCTGAGATCTGCCAGGGAGAGGGAAAAGGCAATGCATATTTATCATCAACCATTAGCCCTGCTGCAAAGGCTGATTCAGTTTGACACCACCAACCCACCGGGCAACGTGGCCGCATGCGTTACTTTCATTAACGAGATTCTTTGCGATGCCGGCATAGAAACGAAATTGATCGGCAAAACGCCAGAGCGACCCAATCTTGTCGCCCGCCTCGCCGGTCAAGGCCAGGCGCCACCTCTGCTGCTTTATGGGCACATCGACGTCGTGACCACTGTCGATCAGAATTGGCAACACCCGCCTTTTGCCGGCAAAATCGTCGATGATTTTCTCTGGGGCCGCGGCACCCTCGATATGAAGGGCGGAGTTGCCATGATGCTGGCGGCATTCATACGGGCCAGAACCTGTAACCTGTTGCCGCCCGGCGATATAATTCTGGCCGTCGTGTGCGATGAAGAAACCGGCAGTAACTTCGGCGCGCGATTTCTCGTCGAAGAGCACCCGGAGCTCTTCAAAGGCGTGCGTTACGCCATCGGCGAATTCGGCGGATTTACCTTTACCATCGGCAATAAAACCTTTTATCCGATTCAGGTTGCAGAAAAGCAGATGTGCTGGCTCAAGGCAACGGTTCGCGGAACGGGCGGGCATGGCTCGATGCCGGTTCGGGGCGGTGCCATGGCCAGGCTGGCAAGGTTTTTACAGCAACTCGACAAAAACAGATTGCCGGTGCATATTACCCCGGTTCCCAGCGAGATGATCAATATAATCGCTTCTACCAACGGTGGTTTCAGTGGCTTTTTAACCAAGATGCTGAAGTTGCCGCTTTTCACCGACAGAATTCTCGATTGCATCGGGGCACCGGGTCGCCTTTTCGATTCAATGCTGCACAACACTGTAACGCCAACAGTCATCAAGGGAAGCGAAATGGTAAATGTCATTCCGTCAGAAATATCCGTCGGCCTCGACGGGCGCCTGCTTCCCGGTTTTCGCCCCGACGACATGCTGCGAGAACTTCGACAAATTATCGACAAAGATGTCGAGCTTGAACTGATGCATTACTGGGAAGGCCCCGGAAAGCCGGACATGGGACTGTTTTCAACGCTTACCGGTATATTGCGCGAAGCCGCACCCGGCTCTGTGCCGATTCCTCTTCTGCTTAGCGGCGTTACTGACAGCCGCTTTTTCTCACGATTGGGTATTCAAACCTATGGGTTTCTGCCAATGCCTCTGCCAGAGGGCTTTGATTTTTCCAGGCTCATTCATGCCGCTGACGAGCGTATACCAGTTGCCGCAATCGAGTTTGGCACAAACGCGATATACCAGGTCTTCAGCCGTTTTGGCCGGCAATTCTAAATTCGGAATTCCTTTTCGTAGGAGCAAACGATGGCTACCGTCTATTTTCACCCGCTTGCAAAAGATCACTCTGCCGCTGAAACCAGCGCCGCCGCCCAAAAAGTTTTTGAAACGCTCGTTGAAACCGAGAAATTTGAACTGGTGAAAAAAGTTCCTCTCAAGGTCCATTTCGGGGAAATGGGAAACCATACGTTTGTCGGCTCTGAAAATTATCTCGGAGTCATCGATTCGCTCAAAAAAAGGAATATCGAGTCCTGTTACATCGAGACGAATGTGCTTTACGGCGGCAAACGAAACAACCGGACGAATCATTTGAAAACGGCGGCCGAACATGGCTTTACCCAGTTGCCGATCGAGATCGCCGATGGAGAAGTGGGCCAGGAGTATTATGAAGTCAAGATTGACGGGCATCAGTTTAAATCCTGCCTCATTGCCTCAGGGTTCAAGCCCTATCAGCAGATGGTCGTTCTGGCTCATTTCAAAGGGCACATGCTTGCCGGGTTCGGCGGGGCGATCAAGCAACTTGCGATGGGCTGTGCCTCGCGGGGCGGAAAAATGGCTCAGCACCAGTCGGCGAAACCATTTATCATTCCCTTTCTGTGTCGAAAATGCGGGGCATGCAAAAAAGTCTGTGCGGTTGATGCCATCGAACTCGGTTTCTGGCCTCGAATCAACCGTGACAAATGCGTCGGGTGTGCCGCCTGCACCGGGGTGTGCCGTTTTTATGCCATCCACACGAATTATCTGCGTTTTCTCATGCTGGGGAGTTTTACGGAGAAAGTCGCTGAATACGGCTATGCCGCACAGATCGGAAAAAAGAACATTTACGTGAATTTCGTCATGAATATCACGAGCGGCTGTGATTGCGAAGGCCGGAAAATGACCCCATTCATGCGGGATATCGGAATTCTCGCCTCGACCGACCCGGTCGCGGTCGACCAGGCCTGTCTGGATAAAATCGATGAAGCCGAAGGTAAGAAGGTGTTTACCCGGGGCCGCGAAACTCTCGATTTTGCAGAAAAACTCGGAATGGGCAAAAGAGCCTACAATCTGATTCAGGTTTTTCCATAAAATATAAACCTCTGTTTTTGTGCCTTTTTGACATACCTCAAGCTGCATGCTATGTTGCGGACTGCCTGTCTGAGCAATCGAAAAGCATGATTCTGCTCTGGCCAGCTTATTAATCAAGCTGAAAAATCAAAACTGTGTATTTTTTACAGTTTCTGCACGGTGAATTCTTCGACCCAGCCGTTGGCACCTTCGTCGATCCAGTGATTGTCGTTGTTTCTTACAAGTCCGACCTTTGCGGGAACCATCAGTTCGGGATATTTGTCAGCAACCTTCAGATTGCGGGGCTCGCCGCGCTGACCGGGCACACAAAGCCAGTCGGTAAAAACCTTTTTAGTCTGCAATCTGTCGAGAATATTTGCAAGCCAGGTGCCGTGTGTGTAGCCGCCGGCCCAGTTTTTCGACCAGATTGCCGAAACTTTGACATCGTTGGGCAGCAGTATCCTTGCCACCATGAATTCATTTTCGCAAAGGCAGTAAATGAGAGTACGAATTTTTTCTGCCCCCCACAACCGCAGCTTGTATTCAAAAACCTGCCCCGAAAATTCATAGTTGTCGTATATCTGGTTCGGGCTGCTTATTTTGGGCAGTTCGCGGAATGACAACACTTCAAACGAACCGTACATGCCGCAGTCTTCGGGTTCAAGATCTTTGCCGGCTGCGAATTCCTGATAAAAGTTGACGTCGGCATGAAGAAACAAATCGATGTCTTCAGAGTCACAGACAGGGTCAGGGTTGCGGGTGCTGCCTGATTCGGCGCAGATGATTCTTTCTTCGCGCGGCTTTCTGCCCGAAGCGAAGTAATCGAGACTGCTCAGATCATTACCAGAAGATGGATAAAAGCAGATATTGCGGTATTTTTTCAGTTCATTCGCCAGATACTCTTCATCAGTCATGACTTGCGCGTTCTCCTTTATCAGACCCTGCAGAACACAGGTCTAAAGCGATAATAACAGACCAGCCCCCGCAAGTAAAACCCCACCGGCAAATCGAAATTAAAATTGCGGGTTGACAAACAAGCATTAGAAACATAACATAGTTTTTAGCTTATGCCAAAAAAGGAAAATTTACAACTATGGTCAGACCGAGATTGCACCGTCGTGTAAGCGGCGAATTCAACGCAACCTACTTCAAGCCGGCCGGAATACCGGTTCGCGAGCTTGAAACCGTCAGCCTGACTTTTGATGAACTCGAAGCGGTGCGCCTGACAGATCTCGAAGAGCTGTATCAGGCCGATGCCGCGGCCCAGATGAAGGTTTCGCGCCAGACCCTTGGCAACATCGTCAAAGCGGCGCACAAAAAGATTGCCGAAGCCCTGATCAAAGGCAAAGCCATCAAAATCGAGGGCGGCACCGTCGAGTATATGCGCAAGCTTTACTATTGCCCGGCCTGCGAGAGCACTTTCCAGACTGAGCCAGATAAAGACAACTGCCCTTCGTGCAAAAGCGACAAAATTGAACCGGCCGACAAGCCCTGAATGGGCCTGCTGCCCTGACAGCCTGCCGCAGTCTCATTAAAGGAGAACAGCAATGAAATACGTTATTTCGGTAAGAGAACAGAACCTTGACGCCACCGTCGACCCACGATTCGGCAGAGCGCAGATGTTTGCACTCTATGACAGCCAAACCGATAGCTGCACCTGGCATTCGAACACCCAGAATCTTCAGGCAGCACAGGGAGCCGGTATTCAGAGCGCCCAGAACGTCGTCAATCTTGGCGCTGAGGCTGTAATTACTGGTCATTGCGGCCCGAAAGCCTTTCGGGTTCTCGCCACCGCCGGCATCAAAATTTATAATGTTGCCAGTGGCCTGACAATCAAAGAAGCTGTAAAACAGATCGAGAACGGCAGCATCAAACCGGCTGAAGACGCAGACGTTGAAGGGCACTGGGTATAAGCCATGAAAGTTGCTATCTGCAGCGGAAAAGGCGGTACCGGCAAGACAACGGTCACCCTCAGCCTTGCCTGGACCCTAGGCCAGGCTGAAGAATTCAAAATGCCGGTGCGCGTGCTTGACTGCGATGTCGAA
The DNA here is from genome assembly GCA_035342015.1 of Candidatus Ozemibacteraceae bacterium. Taxonomy (GTDB): domain Bacteria; phylum Muiribacteriota; class Ozemobacteria; order Ozemobacterales; family Ozemobacteraceae; genus Rifleibacterium. Next base: position 4,743 of record DAOQWI010000199.1, read on the forward strand.
GAGCCGAACTGCCACCTGTTTCTGCGCGGCAATTACGGCGACCCGCAACCGGTTCATGCCGAAAAACCCGAATTCGACCTCAAAAAATGCATCGGCTGCGGACGCTGCGCCAACAAATGCCGCTACAACGCCATTGCCATGGTCAAAGGCACCCCGCTGGTATTCAACGATATGTGTCATTCATGCGGGGTCTGCGCTGCCGTATGCCCACACGATGCCATCAAAATGAAGCCTGTAGTCATCGGCGAAATCCTTTCTGATCTGAATATGAAGCCGTTCAGCTTTGCCTGGGGCCGCCTCAAAGTCGGTGAATCGCAAAGCCCGATGGTTATTTCACAACTGCAGAAACTGGCACCGCCAGAAGCCATAACCCTTCTCGACGGGCCACCAGGAACTGCCTGCAGCGCCGTCAAGACGATTTCGGCCGCCGATCGCGTAATTCTGGTCACCGAACCGACCCCGTTCGGCGCCCACGACCTGAAACTGGCCCTTAATTTATGCAATGAGCTCAACAAACCCTGTGCCATTTTCATCAACCGTTCTGACGAAAATGACAGCATTATCGAGCAGCTCGCCGCCACACATTCAGTGCCGGTGGTCGGTAAAATACCATTCAGCCGCGAATACGCACGCGCCTGCTGCGAAGGGCTGATTCTCGCAGCTGAGTTTCCGACGCTGCGTGGCGAAATCATCAACAGCTTTTCACGCATGGTCAATGAGGCAAAAGTGCCTCTGCGCCACGAAGAAGCCGAAACGGCAGTATCTGGAACCACTGTTCCAGGTGCAAATGGCGGCGCTAAAAGCGACAACTACCAGGAAATAACCATTCTCAGCGGTAAAGGCGGCACCGGCAAAACTTCGGTGGCCGGGGCATTTTCCGATCTCGCCGAAAGCCGCGTTTTTGCAGACTGTGACGTCGATGCCGCCAATCTGAAACTTTTGCTGCAGGGAAAAACCCTCTATCGCAACCGGGTCAGCCTCGGCAGCCTGGCAAAGATAGATCCTTTCCGCTGCATGAAATGCAGCAAATGTCTTGATCAATGCCGATTTGGCGCCATCAGCCGAAACCCTGAAACCGGTGCATATCAGGTTGAAGAAATGCACTGTGAAGGCTGCGGCCTCTGCGTCGAAATCTGCCCGGCCCGTGCCATCAGCGAAAAAC
>DAOQWI010000200.1:0-5825 GCA_035342015.1 Candidatus Ozemibacteraceae bacterium
TCGCTTATGCAATCGCCTGACCTGCCGAAAGCAGCGTCTAGAGTTAATTAAGTTTACGTTTACCCTGCAGACAATCATTTTGATTTGCCCGGTTAAATCTGGTGTGGTAGAATTCTCTCATATAAAGAAAAAGAGAGAGCTGTGGCTGAAATATCTGGCCTGGTGGGTCTTGAAGTCTTGTTTATTGAGGCAAGAGGTGCCCGATGAAAAATTTGTGGCTGAGAGCGGCCTTTGTTCTGGTATTTCTCTTTTGTACCCTTTCTTTGATTTTTGCGGCAGAGCAACAGCTGCCTTACCGGGTCGGAGTTCTTTACTGGTCGATGAATATTCCCGGTCAGGTGGCGATGCGCAAGGGGCTCGAAGAGCGGGCCGAAAGGCTTAATAAACAGGCGATTGCCTCTGGAACACGTCAGATCGAACTTGTCTGCCGGGTTGCTGGTGACGGTGAGGAAGGCATTTTCAGGCAGATCGAACAGATGAATGAGCTTGTTGCCATGAATGTCGATCTGATAATAGTTCAACCGACCGACAACGCGGCGTTATCTGATTGTCTGCTCAGGGCGAATCAGCAGAACATACCGGTTGTGGCCTACGATCAGTACATTCATCCGGGTCGGCTCGCCGCCTTTCGAACCTCAGATAATCATCAGGCCGGCTGGCTTAACGGTGAGTACATTGCGGCAAAATTTGAAAACGGCCGAAAGCTTCGATTGATTCTGGTTGATTACCCGCACGTTTCTTCGACGGTCGAACGGTTGAATGGTTTTCTGGCGGCATTGTCAGAAGCAAAGATCGATCATGAGATTCTTCAGACGTATCAGGCGGTCGAGCCTGTCTCCGGCAGCCAGGTAGCTGGCAGAATTCTCGAGGATTTTCCTGAAAAGAATTCGGTCGATGTGGTCTTTACGGTTAACGATGGCGGCGGTCTGGCGATTGCTGAAGAGATTTTTCGGGCCGGCCGGACTGAAATCATGCACGCTACTATCGATGGTGACCCGCTCTCGGTTGAGAATATACGCAACGGCCATGTAACCGTAATTGACTCGGCCCAGTTTTGCGGCCCTCTGGGCGAAGAGGCCATGCAGGCCGGTTATGATATTCTGATTGGTAAGAAGGTGCCATACCATGCTCTGGTACCGGTTTTTCCGGTTACCCGTGAGACGCTTTCGCAATACCCCGGCTGGAGTGGCCCGGTTCCGACCAGTCTTGCGAAAAGCTGGAAATCTCTGGGCGAAGAATGGTCTGGCAGCCTGAAAATTATCAAAAACGAATTGAGGCAGGAATGAAATGACAGCATCTCATCAGGTTTCTGATGCGGTTGCGACCGGCAGGGGCAGGCAGAGGTTAAAATCAGAAGACCAGAAACTTGCCCTGCTGATGGGTCTTATGCTTCTCGTATTGATGATAGTGGTGCTGGCTGCTTCAAGCAGCCTGTTCAGCAGATTACAGGATGAATACAACCGGCGCCTTTCGGTTGCCATTGCTGAAACCATAAGTGAATCGATTACCCGGGTAAGTTTTGCCGGCAAATTTCATACCCGAAAGCTGGTTGGTGAGCTGGCAGCAGGGGTAAAAGAACTCTCTTACATATCTGTGGAAACCGTAAAGAATCGTGTTTTTGCGCACAGTGACCCAAAACTCAACGATACTGAACTTTTAGAACTGGCACAGAGCGAAAACAGGCGCTGCTTAAATGAAAAGACGCCGTTTGTGACCGAAAAAATGGTTTATGACCGTATTGTCAACGAAGTCATAATTCCATATTCCGGCGGGATTGACGACGAAGTAATGGGAACAGTCAGAATAGGCATCGATTTTACTGATCTACGCAAGGTTCAGGCTGAAAACTTTTCAAAGCTGCTGTTTTTGATTGCAGCCCTGACATTTTTGTCTATCTGGATAGCCTACAGGCTCAGCCGGCATTTTGGGCGCAGCATGCGAACGCTTGCATCGCAGTTACAGGCGATTCTTGACCACGCACCCATGGGTCTGGTAATCAGCAGGTCAGACGGCAGCATCGTTCTTTCGAGCAGAGAGACCGAGAGCTTTTTCCCCGGTGCGGGTTCGGCGGAGAAAATCGAGGAATTGCATGGCTCTCTAGGTGATGAGCATTGCCGGGCGCGTATCGATGAGCTTGAGAAGCTTGCATTTGCGGGCGAATTGCTGGTGGAAAAGGACATGGTCTGTGATGAGGCCGGCAACCAGAAGATGTGGCAGGTGAGCAAATTTCCCATCGAGAAGAATGAAATGGGCGACAATACGCTTATCTGTTCGTTTTTTCGCGATGCTACCGGTAAGTTTGTTGCCGAGCAGGAAAGGGAAAAGTTGCGTGAGCAGCTTCTGCATTCGCAGAAAATGGATGCGATAGGGCAGCTGGCTGGCGGTGTGGCGCACGATTTTAATAATCTGTTATCTGGAATTATGGGCGCTGCCGAAATGCTCAAAGATCTCGAACCGGGTTCGCCAAAACATGCAAAGTTTGTCGACATGATTCTCGGAGCAACCGCCAAAGCTGCCGATCTGACGCGAAAACTGCTTACTTTTGCCCGCAAGCGTGAGGCCGAAAGAAAACCGGTTGATATGCTGCGTGTGGTCAGTGAGTCTTTTGAAATTTTTAAACGTACTCTTGACCGCAAAATTGTTCTGGTGCTTAAAAATTTGTCGCGGCAGAGTGTGGTGTCGGGTGACGAAACCCTTTTGCAGAATATGGTTATGAACCTCGGAATTAACGCCAGCCATGCCATGCCCGACGGTGGTACGCTGTCGCTGATTCTGAAAAATGTTTTGATAGATGCTGAAAACTGCCGTGTGGGTGAGTTTGATCTCGTGCCTGGCAGCTATCTTGAGCTTGAGCTCACTGATACCGGCATCGGAATGACCCCGGAGATTCAAAAGCGCATATTTGAACCATTTTTTACGACAAAGGAACGTGGCAAGGGCACGGGGCTGGGTCTGGCGATGATTTATGGGTCGATCAGGGCACATTGCGGCTCAATTACTGTCGAGAGCGAGCCAGGAAAAGGCACTACCTTCAGAATACTGTTGCCGGTGGCTCATGATGCCGTGATCAAGGATGCATCGGTTGAAGAAGTTGTCAGCGGCAGCGGCCGAATTCTGATCGTCGATGACGAGGAAATTCTCAGAACTCTTGGCAGGGCGATGCTTGAATCGCTCGGATATGAGGTTCTTCTGGCTGCAAATGGCCGGGATGCACTGGAATCTTTCAGAAAGATGCCAGAAGAAATAGACCTGATCATTCTTGATATGATTATGCCGGTAATGGGTGGCAAAGAGGCCCTGGCCGAGTTTAAGAAAATAAAACCTGACTGTCGCGTTCTTGTGGCTTCAGGCTTTGCAAAAGAGAGCGATCTGCATGAAATGGAAGCGCTTGGAATAAGCGGCTCAATCAGAAAACCTTTCAGGCTTGCAGAGCTGAGCCGGGCGGTTGCCATGGCACTTGAGAAGAGCGTTGGGTAACGCCTGTTCAGGCAGAATTGCCACTTCTGGCCGTACGATTGAAAATGATTGCTGCGACAAGAAGCTGCAAAAGCGGAAAAACCAGAGACAGCAACTGCGCCCTGGATGATCCGACCAGAAAAAATGCGCTCATTGCCCCTGGCAGCGCCAGCCAGTTGGTGTAGTGAATTGCTTTATCTGCGGCGGGCAGCAGGCCCGCATCTTTTCTGGCGCGCATCTGCAGAAACACGAAGTAGAGGTATGGTGCATTAAAAAAGGCCCAGAGAATGTAAATCTGTGTCTGCCAGTCGCCGGCAACCCCGTCAACAACGGCCATTGAAGCCCCGCCAATGGCAATCAGCATGAAAAACACCAGGTTTACTGGTATCAGCCCAGACATTTTTTCTAAATTCATAGGTTAATAAAGGTGTCTTTTGAGCCAGGCCAGAACCGCTTCGGTTTTGACTGTGCAGGCATCTTTATCATAGATACCGATACTGTCGTGAACTTTTCTTATTATGGCTTCAAGAGCCTCTTCTTCATCAAGCTCGGAAGTGGTTTTTTCGCCGCTCATGGTGTCGCCGTCAACCCTTTGCCAGCGGTTTTCGATAAAAAACAGTTCTGAATTGAATTCCCGGTTTCCTTCAAGGGTCATTCTGCCTTTCTTTTTCACCAGATCGAGGATTTTCTGGCGTTCTTCAGCTTCTTTATGACCATGCAGACCAATTACCTTGCCAGGGTTGAGAATCATATTCGGGTCGAATGCCTGTTTGATTTTTCGCATCAGATCGAGCTGAATCTCACCGGCGATCTCTTCGAGAAACTGGCATTTGGCGTAACCGATACCGTGTTCGCCGGAAACCTGGCCGCCAAGTTCACCGGCTTTGCGATACAGGCGCTCGAAGCATTTCTGCAGGCGGTTTCTGAATTCTTCACGGCTGAGCTGGTCGCGCAGCATATACACATGCAGGTTGCCGTCTCCGGCATGCCCGAAGCTTCTGATGCGAAGGTTTTCTTCAGCTTCTACAGTTTTGGTGAACTTTACGAATTCGGCAACCCGGTTGCGGGGCACGACGACGTCGCATTCGTCCATTTCGGTGGTCGAGGCCTTTATTGCTTCGAGAAAGGCGCCGCGGGCTGACCAGATCATTTCCTGGCGTTCCTGGGTGTCAGAGATAAGTATGTCGAGGGCGCCCTGTTCCAGGCATATATGTGCGACCTTTTCGTAGGCTTTTTCGATTTCTTCACGGGTCTGACCATCGAAGGTCAACAGCAGATAAGCATCGGCAGAAGAGTCTGGGAATTTTTTGCCGAGAAAATCTTCTGAATTTTCGATTACTGCCCGTTCCATGTATTCGATCGCGGTCGGAGCCGATTTTGACTGAATGATAAGGGGCACGGTACCGATCGCCTGCTCAAGACTGGGGAAGGGAATCAGAAGACTGATTGCCTTGACCGGTCTTGGTAAAAGTCGCAGTATGGCCTTTGTAACAATCCCAAGCGTGCCTTCTGAGCCGATGATGAGGTCTTTAAGGCTGTAGCCAGAACTGTTTTTGACGGTTTTGCCGCCGAACCAGGCTATTTCACCGCTGGGCAGCACCACTTCGAGAGCTCTGACGTAATCGCGGGTGACACCGTATTTTACGGCGCGCATGCCGCCAGCGTTGGTGCTGATATTGCCGCCGATAGAGGCACTCTTTTCGCCCGGATCGGGTGGGTAAAAAAGGTCCTGCTGTTCCACATAAGCTGCGATTTCCATGAGCAGAACGCCGGGTTCAACTGTCAGGGTAAGGTTTTCGTGGTCGAGTTCAAGAATTTTATTCATTCTGGCGGTGCTGATCATTATGCCGCCGTGCATAGCGACAGAGCCACCAACCAGGCCGGTGCCCTGACCGCGCGGGGTGACCGGAATCAGTTTTTCGCTGGCGTATTTGAGAATTGCTGAAATCTGCTCAGCATTTGCGGGGTGAACAAGCACTTCCGGGAACTTATGCAGATCACCAAGCTCGTCGTGGCTGAAATCTTCGTGAATTTCGCCGCCGGCGATGACGTTTTCCTGGCCGCAGACTGAAATCAGAAAATTCAGATCTTTTCTGCTGATTTTTTTGTAGCTCATACCAGTGCACCGCCTTTTCTGATTTTCTCGAGCAGTGAAGGCACAACCTGATACAGATCGCCGACAATGGCATAATGTGCCAGATTGAAGATTGCCGCGTCAGGGTCGTTGTTGATGGCGATAATGTGCTCGGCTCCCTGCATGCCGGCTGCGAACTGCACCGAACCCGAGACACCGCAGGTAATTATCAGGGCTGGCTTTACAGTTCTACCGCTGAGGCCGATCTGCAGGCGCGGGTCAAACCAGCCCTGTT
>DAOQWI010000201.1:0-5807 GCA_035342015.1 Candidatus Ozemibacteraceae bacterium
TTTATCGGCGAAAGACTACAAAAGTCAGCGGACGAGCTCAAGCCCAGAACTCTGGCCGTCATGGAAAGCTCGTCTGAAAAAATATTCTCGACAACCAACCTTGAAAATCCGCTGATCAAGAAGCTTATGCTCCAGACACGCAGTCGGAGGATCGTCACCAGCGACCATGTTGAAGTCAATGGCAAAGCCTGGCTATTTACCTCGATTGCCGGCAATGAAATCGCCCACGGCATTCTTGCGGCCCTTTACCCGGCCGACCTGATCGACCGCCAGATTTTTAATCTTCAGATTGTCATCGGTTTCGCCATGCTGCTGACCATCATAATTCTCAGACACATAATCATGCTTTTCGCAACCAGACTGCTTGCACCCGTAGAAAGCCTCGCACGCGGCATCGAAAAGGTTAAAAACCGCGACTACAGCGTAAGGGTTCCCCATGGCAGTGATGACGAGCTCGGTCTGCTGGTCGACGCCTTTAACCAGACAGTAGAAGGTCTGCACGAGCTGTCAATCGGCACCACCGTTCAGGTTGGTCTGCTCCCGGCAGAAAATTACCGGCGCCGGCAGATAAAACTTTTTGCCCGCTCTTTGTTCATGAGCAAAATGGGTGGCGACTACTTCGATTACTTTGACCTGCCGGGCAACCGTCTCGGGGTATTTTTTGGCGACGTGGCCGGGCACGGTATCCCGGCGGCGATGATCATGGCGATGATGAAGGCCATGATTGCCGCAGCTTCAAAAGATTTCCCGGGGCCGGCGGAAGTTTTGTTCAGAGGCAGTCAGATTCTTCAGGAACTCAAAAAAAGAGACTGGCGACGCATGATGACCGCCCAGTGCCTCGACTTCGACTGCCAGACCGGCAGTTTTGTCATCGCCAATGCCGGCCACTGTTACCCGGCGATAATTGGCCCGCATGGTGAAACTGCAGAGCTTATGGAACTAAAAGGGTTTCCGCTCGGCAGTTCTGCAAAAAACCGGTCAGAAGAAAAAACAGCAACCCTGAAACCCGGCGAAACAATGATTCTTTATACAGATGGCATCATCGAAGCCACCAGCAGATCTGGTGAGATGTTTGGCTATCCAAGATTTCTACAATTGCTGAAAAACTCCTGGAATGAAGATCTCGAAAGCTACTGGCAGTCTATTCATGCCGGTTACCGCGCCTGGGCCGAGAACCAGGATGACGATCTGACCTTTCTGATGCTGCGGCGGGAGGAAAAATGCCATGATTGACGGCAGATTTTCGGCCTGGCTGAGACTTATGGCTGCGACAGTTATTCTGCCGCTGGTCATCTTCTGGGCCGGTGGGGCTTATCTTGCTTCACTTGCCCGCGATCTGCGCTTCAAAAATTTCGAGATAGAGGCTGATGAAACCCTGACGACCATGCGCACGCTGGCCGAAACCGAAAAATATCTGTGCTCCAGCCTGAACAGCCTTTTTAACCGCCAGAATGGTCCAGCCGAAATGGCAAAGGCGATTGAAGATTATGCACGACAGCACCGTATCAAACTGCGCTACCTGGTCTGGAATGCCGACGGAGATATTGCACGGGCCGGGTTTCCATACGAAAAAAAACCGGGCGACTGGAAATCTGCCTATCTTGAATTAAGAAAGATTATCAACGAAGACTACATGCGCAATGAGAAGGATATTCCAGCCGAAAGCATGGCAAATATGCGCACGGTTTTCGGACCGCACTTTTTTCCATTTTATTCGCGGCACTGCTATGCCGGCCGCGAATTAAGACTTATCAGACCGGATTCAACGCAAAAATACCCGCTGACCTGGCTTAAAACCGGCCCCAATTTTGGCCTGGCAGTTTTTTTTGAATATGGGGTACTGAACAGCCTTCCGGGCCTCAGACTCTGGTTTGATAACTATCGTGGCAACGCCAGTGTGGGGCTGCTTTCAGATGCTGAAGTCTTCTGCCATAACCCGCTGGTCGTAAACGAGCTCAGCCAGAAAAAAGCCGAGTTCAGACACAGTTACACCAACAGGCAGATTTTGCCGGGGCACTACGTTTTTACCAGATTCATCAACTCAGAACTGACCAGTTTCTGTGCCATCGGCAGAAATGCTGTCGATCAGCTCGCAACCGATACCCTGACACGCATGGTAATACTGCTGCTGCATTTCTGCCTCGGTTTCTACGCCATTCTCAGCTACAGAGTAACCGTTCTGCAAACTCGAATATCTCTGAAAATCCGCAGTCAGCTGTTGCTGCTTTTTGCAGTAGCCAGCATTCTGCCAGGCTTTCTGCTGTTCGTTTCGGGCAGTGATTATCTGCAGCAACTGCGGGTTGGTCTGCTGAATCGAGCCTTTAACCTCAGCCTGACCAGATTGCAGGATGTCGACGAGCTTTTCAACCACGAATTCACGGTACAGAAGGGGCGCATCGTTTCTGCCCTGTCGCAACTGCAAAAATCATTGAAACAGAATCACATCGACCGCAATACCATTTACAGCTTTCTCGACCAACAGCGGCCCGGGCCTGATATGTTTCTGCTGACAGCAAGCAATACGGGCATAATAGTCAGCGAAGTCGGCCTGATGCTTAACAGCAGCCTAAAAGAGGTATTCAATCCGCATCTGGCAGGCGATAACGCCAAAGTCAACGTCATGAAGGCCATATTCAAGCTGTCGGTCTATATAATGTCCGTCATCAACAAAACTCCGATTTCTGACAAAACTGCCACCGAAGTGGAGTTCATAGCTGATGGCCTGATGCAGAAAAAACCGGCAGAGCTGATCGGCCGCTTTTACACGCGTGGCACCTTCTGGCATTGGGGCATTGGTCAGATTCGCCACCCAACCTTCATCGAAAACTTTTCGCTTTTCGACCCGGAAATCATCGACTATCTCATGCTATACGTCTGGGACAGCCGCAACCTGGAGCTCGAATTCGTCAGACGTATTTTTGGCAATATTCGCAGCAGCGCTGAAGGTATAACCATAATGGCTGCCAACGAGCTGATGACACAGGTATTTCCCCCCGAAGCCGTTGAAAAACCCGAGCTCGTCGAATTCATGCACAAATTGCGTGACCAGACCCTGACTCGCCCCGAATTCTGCCGCATCGACGGCAAAGACTATCTGCTTGCCGGTCATAAATGCGTGCATATGCCGACTATAAGGCTCTTTTCTCTGTTTCCGCTCGAAAAAATCGAAGCCGAAATTTCCGGAAAAAAATATACGATTCTGTTGCTTGCGCTCGTCAGCCTGCTGATTTCGGTTTCACTCGGCCTTCGCGTTGCCTCGGGCATACTGCAGCCACTTACCGAATTACAGTCTGGCATCGGCGAACTGCAGCGCCGCAACTTCGCCTATCGTCTGCCGGAGCTCGGCCGCGACGAATTCGGTTCGCTCGCCCGCATTTTCAACGAGATTCTGGTCGACTTCGAAGAAATGCACGTCGCCTCGATCGTTCAGGAAAAACTCATGACCCGCCTCGAAAAACCCATTAATACAGGCAATCTGAGCATTTTCGGCAAAATCATTTCGACCTCAGGAAACGGCAGCGATTATTTCGAAGTTTTCGAAACTCCCGGCCAGAAACCTGCCGTGCTGCTTGGCACAGTTGCCGGAACCGGTATCAGCCGCTGTCTGCTGCTTGCATTTCTCAGGTCAGCAGCCCTGCAGCTGCGCCACCTCTCCGACCAGCCTGCCACCTTTATGCTCGGCCTGCAGGAAATCCTCAAGAACAGCAGCGCCAGAGAAAATCACCACGAAATCTCACTGCTGATGCTTCTGCCGGTTGCCGAAAAAGAAATAATAATTGCTAACGCCGGCATGCGACCACCAATGGTTCTCGACCATGTCAGCCACCGTGCCGAGGCAGTCAAACTCAGCTCTGTCACCATCACTGCGGCTGATAACCAGGGGCCGGCAGTCACCACCATAAAGCTCGACAGTCGGCAAAGCCTGCTCTGCTTCACAGGTTCAGAAACAGCGGTTACCAGCGCCTGCTTCGCCGACACGGAAAATGTTTCCCCCGAAATGCTGGTCGACCATCTTGCCGGGCAGCTCAAAGCCAGTTCTTCGGCCATTGACACTGACCTGGACCTGACAATCGTTGCAGTCACAAACATCTGCCAGCCATTGCCAGATACGGCATAATCTTTGCGTCTCATTTTCCCCGAATCTTGTTGCCCCCGATTGCCCAGCCTGCCCCCGTCCAGCGCCGGTTGATCATCAATGTGCATCCTCTTGCCTTTTCTTGTCCTCTCGTCCTCTCGTCCTCTCGTCCTCTCGTCCTCTCGTCCTCCCGCCCTATTGCCCTATCTCTGTCATTTCGCTTTATTTCGCTTTATTCCTCGCTCTCCTGATTTCTCATGTTCCAGATCTACGCTCCAGCCCTGTTGTTTGTGAAAATTTTCGCAGCGCTTGCCATAGTTTATTTTTATAGTATACTTGCCCATGAAGTCAGGTAACCGGGTGCGAAATACCCGGTTTTCGGGCTGTCAGTCTTCTGTAAAAGCTTTATAGCAAACGAACAGCAATTAATAACCAGGAGAAATGATGTGAAGAAAGAAAACGTAAAAATCGCCATCTGGGGTTTCGGTGCCATGGGAAGCGGCATGGCTGAAGTGCTGCTGCGCAAGAAAGGCGTTGACATCGTCGGCGTCTGCGACATTCACCCCGACCGCGTCGGAAAAAGCATCTTCGAAGTGCTTGGCGTCCCCCGTGGCGACCGCAAAGACGTCACTATTCTTGGCGATATCAACAAAGTTATCAGCAAAAAATCGGCTGATGTCGTGCTTCTCTGCACCGACAGTTTTACTGCCAAAGCTTTCGACAAGATCAAACTGATCGTCGAAAAGGGCATCAACTGTATCACCACCGCCGAAGAAATGGCATACCCGAAAGCCAAAGAACCGAAACTGGCCGCCGAAATGGACCGCCTCGCCAAAGCCAACGGCGTCAGCATTCTCGGCACCGGCATCAACCCAGGCCTGATCATGGACCTGCTCGTGGTTCTCATGAGCGGCGCCTGCACTGACGTCGAATTCATCAAAGCTGAACGCGTCAACAGTCTTTCACCGTTCGGCCCAGCCGTCATGGAAGAACAGGGCGTCGGCATCACCCTCGACGAATTCAACAAGCAGTCTGCCGCCGGCCATCTCGCCGGTCACGTCGGCTTCAACGAATCAGTAAACATGATCTGCGACGCCATCGGCTGGAAACTCGACAAACCGGTCGAACAGACCATGGCCCCGATCGTGTCAAAAGTGCTGCGCAAGACCAAATACGCCGAAGTTAAGCCCGGCAACGTCGCCGGCTGCACCATGAAGGGCTTCGGTTACGTCAACGGCAAAATGGCCGTCGAAATGATTCACCCGCAGCAGATCGAGCCCGAACTCGAAGGCACCGACACCGGTGACTACGTGGTAATCAAGGGCACCCCGAACGTCAACCTCGCCAACAAACCCGAAATTCCCGGTGGCATCGGCACCATCGCCATGTGCATCAACATGATCCCTCAGGTCATCAACGCCAAACCCGGCCTGCACACCATGCTCGACCTGCCGGTTCCCCGCGCCATCATGGGCGACATGCGCGAACAGATTCACGAAGACTGATCAATAAACGCTCTAACAGCAAATGCTGCCTCACTCACCTGAGGCAGCATTTTTTTAACACACTTATCAGCGAGACTTCGGCGACGGCCTACACCAGTTTTCGACTTTCAAACATGGCACGTCTGCTTTTGTGCTGCTATTGATAACTGCAAATCAAAAGCAGAATCTTTTGTAATAGCAGGCACGGGGAGAAGTCGGGATTGCTTTTTCGTAAGCTTGTGAGCGAA
>DAOQWI010000202.1:0-5794 GCA_035342015.1 Candidatus Ozemibacteraceae bacterium
TTTTTCGCTGTTTTCTGCTGTTTAGCCCATTCCTGGAAAATTACAGGGATGGGCTAAACGTAATGCATGGGGTCTTCGCGATTGTGACTATTTCACAATCAAGCAACCATCAAGCAAATTATTTTATAAAACAGCCCAGGCAAGTAAATATTTTTTGGCTCGGGTACAACAGTATCGTCATGACATTCAATCTGACCAGAGTCTGATGTTTCCGCATGGAACAATTGACCTGGCCGGTTAACCGAATTATACTGAGGCAACCCCGAAAAACTTCTGTTGAGGTATCTGCATGCAGCCGGCCACCTACCTGAACCCGTTCACCGATTTTGGTTTCAAGAAACTGTTCGGTGAAGAGTATAACAAAGATCTGCTTGTCGACTTTCTCAATCAGCTCCTCAAAAAAGAGCAGGGCAGCATAAAAAGTCTGACCTACCTCAAAAACGAGCATCTCGGCCGTTCTGAAGCCGACCGACGCGCCGTTTACGATCTTTACTGTGAAAATGAAAATGGTGAAAAATTTATAGTTGAGATTCAGAAGTCGAAACAGAAGTTTTTTAAAGACCGCACCCTCTATTATTCGACCTTTCCGATAGCCGAGCAGGGCAAAGCGGGCGACTGGGATTTCGAGCTGAAGGCTGTGTATACTGTTGCCATTCTTGACTTCGTTTTCGACGAAGACCGGCATGACTCGAATAAATACCGTTACGACATCAAGCTTTCAGATATTGAAACTTTCAAGGTCTTTTACGACAAGCTCACCTTCGTTTATCTTGAGATGCCGAAGTTTGAAAAAACTCTCGAGCAGCTCGAAAGCCGTTTTGACAAATGGCTCTATGTTCTGAAAAACCTTGAACGCCTGCACGATATCCCTGAAAAGCTCAAGGATCGTATCTTCAGAAAGCTGTTTGCCGCTGCCGAGATTGCAAGATTTACTCCAGAAGAGGCCAGGGCCTACGAAGACAGTCTTAAGGTCTATCGCGACCTGAAGAATTCACTCGATACTGCCCGTGAAGAGGGCCGTGAAGAAGCACTCGAGCAGACAGCCCTGAAAATGCTGGATGATAAACTGCCGGTTGAGGCAGTTACCAGGTATACCAGCCTGACCATCGAGCAGGTCAAAAAGCTCGCTGCCGATAAAAACCGCCTCGCCGAACCGGTGAAGCCTTACGCTCCCGCTCGCCGACCACGAAAACCCCTCACCCGAAAATAACCCGGACTCCCAGGGCAATTGCATTAAACTTCTAGATTGCAATTGCAACCGCGCATGGAATTGAATATCTTTTAACATGGAACTGTACCCACATCGCGAATGCAATTATGCGCCCCAGGATAGAACAAGCCTGCCGCGACTGCGGCCATGAACCACAAAGGCAGATTGTCGCTGCCACAAGAGCTCAGGGCAATGCTGCACATTGAGGCCGGCGATATTTTTTTTATTGAAACCGACAAAAACAACATTTTAAAGCTGGCAAAAGCCGAGAATCCTTTCGACGTTCTTGCCAGGCATGCGCTGAAAGACAGCAAAGCCGGCAAAACTATTACTATCGAAGAATTCGAAGATAAGATTAAGACAAACAAAACAATCGCAGTACAAAAATAAAGGCCTAATTCAAGCCTGCGCAAAAGCAGAAGGCCGCACCGTTGTCGGGTGCGGCCTTCCAGACTAAGAGGCTTAAATAATCAGTTTGTCGGGGCTGCCAGCTGTCTTTCGAACTGGGCGATCAGGCGTTTTTTCTGTTCCTGTTTAAAGCGCATGTTTTCGAAGGCAAGCTGGTCACGTTCGCTGATTTGCCTGAAATACGGCACATCTTCGGCGTCGGTTTTCTTTTTCAACTCTGCCTGAACACGGGCATCGGCATGTCTGGTGGCGAGAACGCTGAGACTTCCGTCAGTTTCGGCAAGTTTTGGGGTTTCGGTGCGCAGCAGTGCGTGTTTGCCCGAAGGCAGGCGCACTTCGTAGAGATGAGGTCTAACTCTGGCTATTACAGATACTTCGAGGGGAACGACACCGGAAAGTTCCATCTGTTCAGACAGGGTTTTGAATTCGCGGCGGGCCTGATCGAGCTGCAGCTGCACCTTTTCGCCACGTTCGAGTTCGGCGAGAGCACGGCGGACTTTTACAAACTCAGGGCTGGCAGCATTCGCCTTAACAAGAAGTTTTCTCGCGGTATCAACATGCCCGGTTTTTATATAAGCGTCAGAAAGGCCGATAATGGCATCTTCATGCGAATTGCGCTTCTGCAGAGCCATGCGGTAGCTTTTTATGGCATTTTTATAGTCTTTGCTGACCATGAAGGCATTGCCGAGTTTCACATAAGGTTCGGGGGGTTTTCAGGCTCACAATGAACGGCGCGGGTGTATTCGACCACCGCTTCCTGAACTTTGCCACCGGCAACCAGAGCTTCACCTTTTCCGAGCATTGCCCAGACCAGCACCGGCATGCGATCGATGAGCCGCTGATAAGTTTCGACAGCCAGTTCCCATTGCTTGAGCTGCAGATAGAGAACCCCGAGATGCCGATGGGCTTCAATATAAGCAGTATCTATGGCGCCTCTGTGTCTTGCAATCGCCTGCTCGAAGGTAACAAGTGCGTTATCAGGCTGTTTTACTTCGAGAAACGCCATGCCAAGCATAAACAGGTCGTTGAACTCGACAGCGTGATGATCTGACCATGGGTGAAGCAGTCTGATCACCTCTGACCAGTTTTTGCTGGAAAAAGCGACCACCGCTTCCTGACGGGCGGTAACGAGTGCGCCA
Organism: Candidatus Ozemibacteraceae bacterium; assembly: GCA_035342015.1. Lineage (GTDB taxonomy): Bacteria > Muiribacteriota > Ozemobacteria > Ozemobacterales > Ozemobacteraceae > Rifleibacterium. The sequence goes on from DAOQWI010000202.1 coordinate 2,758, forward strand.
CGAAAGATCGCCTTCTGTGGCAGCGGGGTGCCGATCTGGTATTCAACCCGGGAATTGTGAATGTAGCCGGTTCGGCCATCGTGGCTGGCCCTGAACCAGGACCCGTTAACATCGGCCATCAGTTCAACTTCGGTGCCTCGCGGCAGAGTTTTGATCAGACGGCTTTTAATGTCTGGCGCCATACGAAAGTTGGCTCCACCAGACAGAACCACAGCCATACCAAGCGATGAGCTGGTTGCCCGCCCGGTATAGGCAACTGCCAGAAGCGACGCCAGGAGAACAGTTAACAGTGTTTTTCGTGTCATAGCAATTGTTTAGTCGGCAGATTGTTGAATCTTTTTTAAGTCTGCCGGAAATGAAAACAATTTTTTTAATAAAAGGTTAAAGAATTTTCTGGCCCTGTCGATATTGGTGATGGAAAAGATTTTAATCATTTTTTGTCGAAAGAAGGGCTGAATAAGAAAAAAGGCGCATTCAGGAGCACCATCGCCCTGCTTCTGAGCCTCGGAATGATTTCCGGGCCGGGAGCCAGCTTTGCTGCGCCAGCTAACTGCGGTCCAGAAAAAACTTCAACCGACAGCGAAGTCAGCTTTTCTGGTTACTACACGGTCAAAAAAGGCGATACCCTCGCCAGAATAGCCGCAAAATATCTTGGCTCTTCCGAGCGCTGGAAAGAAATCACCGACGCCAACCCAGGGATTAAACCAAGCCGTCTTGAAATCGGCAGCAGATTGAGAATGCCCGTCGATGCAAAACTCGACGATCTTGAAACACCCGGGCCGAAATCAGTATTTTCAACAGGTGGGATTTCGAAAAGCACAGTCTCTGACCCGGTTACGCAGCCGGTTGAAAAGGTCGACCTGTCGTTTCTCGATGCGGCCGGCAATAAAAGCGTTTTTGACAACATTCTGCCCGAAGACGATGAAAATCCGGTAAAAGAAATGGCGGTTACCGACCCTGAAACACCGGCAGACGAGATGCCGGCGCCCAGATTCGTCAATACGGACCTCAAACTGCCTGAAGACATCAAGACTGGAAAAGTCAGCCAGTATTTTGCCAATGCCAAAGGCTTTCATGGGCTTTTCAATACTGAAAGTGCCTGGTATCAGGAAGAACGGGCGCTGATAGTTGGTATTCAGCCCCGTTACGACAGTTACAGAAAATTCAATTTCAATGGTTTCGAAATGTCTGGCAGTCAGTGGGTAATGCCGATGAATGTTCTATTTCTACGGCACAAATTGATGGCCGGCCTGACCATACCGGTTCAGTCATGGGAAGTCAGCCGCACCGGGCTCGCAAATAATGTTTCATTCAACGGCATGCATGACCCGGCCCTGCGCGTCGGTTATCAGATATGGCGTGATTACGCCGGCTTTCAGGCTGTCAGCCTGCATTTTGAAGGGCGTTTTGCATCAGGCAATTACCATCAGCCGATGCTGAACATGACTGACAAAACCCGCGCCGGCGTACAGATCGGACCGGCTGAAGCGACCCGCGGCGCCTGGTTCCAGATCGGTGGCGCCTATTCACGGCAGCTTACCAGCCGCTGGAACAGCCATCTCAACCTTACCCTCGCCAATGACCCGCGCGACGGTATCTCAAAAATCAACCCGCGCGCCAGTCTTGAGTATCTGCTCGATCCGAACTGCGTCGCCCTGGCTGAAATCGATGCGCCATCATGGACAATGGAAAAGGGCCCCGATGGCAACAATGTCGACATGCTGCTCGGCCTCGCCTGGTTCAACGAAAACTGGCAGTTTTCGGTCGGCGTGCCGTTTGCCGTTCAGTCAGAATTGGGCTACAAACGCGATTACGGCCTGATGCTTGGTCTGAATTACCGCCAGGATTAAAAACAATAGATTAAACAAAACCGCCCGGTTAAAGAAGCCGGGCGGTTTTTTATTTGCCGGTAAAAATTAATAAAGGCCACAAAATCTGAAACTGCAAAAAAACTGCTCAGCCAATAAAAAGCTTAAAGCAGCATTTTGGGGTATAAATGACCTAAAAGAAACAACCCCCGTTTAACGGGGGGTTGTCTGTTGAACTTGCAGATTAGAATCGGTTTTCCTTCTTGAAGACTTATCGATGCATGGTTTATCAGTCACGTCACCGTTACTGATTCCCCCTTCGTGTCGTTACATATCCTTTAGAGTTTTAACGTGGCTGCACTATGACGCGCATTGGTTACGCCAAGCCTCAGGCGTTCATCGCCCTCGAGGCCTTCGATACAACCACCAGACCGGAAGTTAATCAAGTCTTTCTATTCTCTTTTGAACTTCTGCCGACTGCAAGGTACTACACACATCTTCATTGGCTGGATAAACGCCAACGCCTCCTGAGGTTTCTGCCCTCTTAGCGCCGTCACCGTCAGACGTGACAAACAGGATTCCGGCCCTGTCGCATTCCGCTCCCAGGTTTTCTCAACCTCTCAGCAGAACTTGCGTCTTAACAGCTTGCGGGTTTGTTCCACCCCGCTGGCACTCCCAGGGTATTGATCTTCAGAGCTTTACCTCGAACCGATCGACAACTGTTTTCAGCTGCCCTGCTTCTACGCTGTTACCGTCTCTACATGGTTTTCTTCCAGAAATTGCTGGCAGTTCCCACTGCCTGGCCGCCGGACTTACGTCCAACCCGACCCTGGCTTTCCCTGGCCCCGTACTGCAAGCAGCCGGTTTCCATCTTGAGATTCGGTCATACCTTGAAGCTTTGCTCCCGGTTTGAAGCGCCTCCTACGTCGTCAGATTTCACTCCTTCGTCGCGATGGCAACTCTCATGACCTTTTGTCCTTCGGGGTATCAGGCTTCACCGCCCTGGATGTTATCCTTCCTCTTTCAGGGTTTGAGGCCCTCGTAGAGTTTTTCTGCGGTTGAAGTTGGTTTCTCCGTCGATGCGGAGCCCTCCCCCCATGGAGTTTGTGCCTTATGACACCTGCTTCTTCTTCGGTTACGCGCAACCCGAGATTATTGATTCTCTTCAGGGTCGTTTTGCCTGTCACCAGACATCTGCACCCATCTTTGGATTGCTGCCCGGAACCTGC
>DAOQWI010000203.1:0-5775 GCA_035342015.1 Candidatus Ozemibacteraceae bacterium
CCGTCGTCGCCAGCAAAGAGCCAAAAGAAGGAACAGACTTCCTGCCGCTCACCGTCGACTACTCAGAAAAAACCTATGCTGCCGGCAAGATTCCCGGTGGTTTCTTCAAGCGCGAAGGTCGCGCCACCACCAAAGAAATTCTTACCAGCCGCCTGATCGATCGCCCGATCAGACCAATGTTTCCTGAACACTATCACAACGATATCCAGCTGGTGACCTATGTTCTGTCATACGACAAGGTCAATCAGGTCGATATTCTGGCCATGAATGCCGCCAGTGCCGCGCTGATGGTTTCCGAGATTCCGCTCGTTGATGCAGTAGCCTGCGTCAGAGTCGGCAAGGTAGACGGTAAACTCGTTCTTAACCCGTCACCCGCTCAGCTCGAACATTCAACAATCGAAATGGTCGTGGCCGGTACCGAAAAAGCCATCACCATGGTTGAATCAGGTTCTGCCGAAGTTTCTGAAGAAGAACTGCTCGAAGCTCTTGGTTTCGCGCACGACAACATCAAGAAACTGGCCGCCGCCCAGAAAGAACTGGCTGCGAAGGCCGGCAAACCGAAGACCGCTGTGCCGACCCCGGCTCCTGAGCCCGAAGTCGAAGCGATCATCAACGGTCTCGCCGCTGATATCAAAGATACTTTGAGCACTGCCGAAAAAACCGAGCGTGTCGAAAAGTTCCGCCAGATCGACGTCAAACTCAAAGAGATGCTCGTTGCCCGCCTCGGTGAAGAAGTTGCGCCGACCAAGAAAGACGCTGCCAAGCGCCTGCTTGAAAACGCCATCTACACCGAAATGCGCCGCATGATTCTCGAAGACAGCCGCCGCATCGACGGTAGAAAACTTACCGACGTTCGCCCGATCAGCTGCGCCGTTGGTTTCCTGCCCCGCACCCACGGTTCTTCTCTGTTCAACCGCGGCCAGACCCAGTCACTCGGCATCGTTACTCTCGGCGCCAGCGGTGATTCACAGGTCATCGACGGTCTCGACGACGAATACAAGAAGAAATTCCTGCTGCACTACAATTTTCCGCCCTTCTCGACCGGCGAAACCAAGCCGATGCGTGGCCCAGGCCGACGCGAAATCGGTCATGGCGCCCTTGCCGAAAGAGCACTGAAACAGGTAGTGCCCGCAGATTTCCCCTATACCATCCGCGTCGTCAGCGAAATCATGTCGAGCAACGGTTCTTCATCGATGGCCTCGGTCTGCTCAGGCAGCATGGCCCTGATGGATGCCGGTGTTCCGATCAAAGCTCCGGTGGCCGGTATTGCCATGGGCCTTATCAAAGAGGGCGACAATTACAAGATCCTCAGCGATATTCTCGGCGATGAAGACCACTTCGGCGATATGGATTTCAAGGTGGCCGGTACTTCGCATGGCGTCAACGCCCTGCAGATGGACATCAAGATCATCGGTGTCACCCTCGAAATCATGCGCGTTGCTCTCAATCAGGCCCGCGAAGGCCGCATGCACATTCTCGGCGAAATGAACAAAGTCATCGGCGCTCCGCGCCCCGAACTTTCGATCTATGCTCCGCGCATCGTCACCATCGAGATCGACCCGGAAAAGATCAGAAACGTTATTGGCCCGGGTGGCAAGATGATCCGCAAGATCACCGAAGAATGTGGTGTCGAAATTGAAGCCAACGACGACGGTCGCATTCTCGTTATCAGCCCAGACGCAGCCGCCAACGAAAAGGCAGTCTTCATGATCCGCCAGGTAACTGAAGATGCCGAAGTCGGCAAAATCTACGTCGGTAAAGTTAAACGCATCATGAATTTCGGCGCCTTCGTCGAAATCCTGCCCGGTATCGAAGGCATGGTTCACATCAGCCAGCTCGAAAACCGCCGCGTCAACAAGGTTGAAGACGTCGTTAACATCGGCGATGAAGTTAAGGTCAAGGTTATCGAAATCGACTCACAGGGTCGCGTCAACCTCAGCCGCAAAGCCGCCATGGAACCGTCCGAAGAATCACAGGCTTAAAAACGCCATAAAAAACGCCCCGGTAACGGGGCGTTTTTTTTATGCAGAATCTTTTACGTCATTCCGGGCAAAAACCCAAAATTGTGACAGGAGTTAATGCGATTGCTCTGGCGAAGACTCGGAATCTGGCGTTACTGAGTTACTTTGCGGGCGACTTCAAGGTCGAGCTCGGCACGCTTGAGCATTACCTGCAGCTCAGGTGAATCTGATCTGGCAGCGAGTGAACGCATGCGCAGGAGCTGTTTTGAGGCTTCCTGGGTTGTTGACCAGTCGAAAATAGCGAGTTTGTCCTGCTTTTCGGGGAATGTTTCCTGGAGGATCTTCTTGAGGCGGCGTTCCATGCGCACCTGTCTTATTTTGTTCTGGATGTAGCCGTCATCATTTTTCATTTTAAGGTAACATTCCGCCATCATGCTGTGAATGTCGACGCGGTGTTTTACATCCATCTGATCGACGCTGTTCAGGGCATCATTGAAGCTGGTCAGAGCCCGTTCATAGTTGCCGGAGGCAAAATACTGCAGTCCGGCCTGAAAAGCCGGAACCGACTGATTGGCGAGCGCCATCATCTGCTCATACTGCTGATTTGCCTTTGGTTTCGGGAAACTGGCAGTCGGCGGCGGCACGTCTTTGAGCGCTTCATTCATATAGGTATTGTATGAGTTTATCGTTGCGGTCATGACGTTCGAGAACATGGTCTTCTTGATTTCTCGGGCCTCGCGCGCGGCACGGTAAGCATTCGGGTGCGAAGAAGCAGAAGTCGTACTTGAACCGGTTTTTACCGGTTTGCTGCCGTGGCGGTAGTCTGAGTAGTCGACGTAGATACGGTCATGCGAAAAGCGTTTCTGATCAGATTTAAAAATCATCGTCAGAAAATTGTAGATCAGCACGATCATCAGAATGGTTATACCGACTATGGGCCAGCGTTTATCCATTTCAGTACCGCCCATCTCTGTCAGTAGAAGAAAAGTAGCCAGGGTTGGCTATTTCTGCCAGCTTGGTATTGCTGTAAAACTTGGTGACGATGTCTAACTCCTCATCGCGTCGGTTCGGAGCCTCGTCTTTCATCGTATGCAGGCGCAGCACGATAAAAGCGGCGTCTGCAGATTTATCTACGGTCAGAGGCTCGATTTTTGTGCCGGTTTCAGCTTCGCGGTCAGGTGTCTGTGAGTAGGCCTTGACTTCGAAGTCGGCGATGTCGCGCAATACGGTCTTTTCCATGGGGCCGTAATTATTCGTGAAAACGGTCGAATCGCCCTGTACGAACTTCATCGGTTCCTGCAGGAAGTAGAGAAAGCCGGGGGTGCGCTTTTTGATGACGGTGAACTTTTCTTTGTCCCAGCGGTATTCGTATTTGGCGACCATGATACGGGCGTCACTGGTTTTGTCTGTCGGGCGCGGGTTGCCGGCGTTGTCATAGTAAATTTCGTCGAGCGGCACCTTCGAGTAGGTGAAGCTGTAGAATGAAAACTGCTTTTTTTCGGGGTCGACTTCGAGAAATGAGTAGCATGAGCCCATCTCAAGCTCCAGCTGGTCGAGCAGAATGCGGGTGTCGGCCTGTACCTGGCTCTGGCTGACTGTGTGGCGCATGGTCTCGCGGCCACCGAAATAAAACTGCCAGGCAAAACCAAGCAGCAGCGTCAGAATTGCTGCAACTACCATCATTTCGACCAGGGTGACGCCCCGGCGCACGGTTTTATGTGCCATATTTAACGATTACCGTACCAAAACCGAGGTTGAATTTGCGGTTCGGTTCTTTCCATTCGATGTCGAGTTCGACTCTTATTTTGCGGTTGTTTTCGGTGCTGGCGCGTTCGAGCTTCACGGTCGTGTTGAAGCGCTGGTAATAATCAGGGTATTTGATCGAATCGGGGTCATCGGCTACCAGCGGCCCGCTGACCGGTCTGGCGGTATGGACGATGCCGAGTTTAGGGCTTTTCATTTCGGCTTCAAGCGCCTCGAAGCCGAGGGCCCTTATTTCTGAAATGATGGTTCTGCCCAGACTGTGGGCGACCATGAGATTTTTGGCCTGGGCGGTCTGCTTGTGACTGCTCTGAAACAGCACAATCAGCGGCAGAATCCCAAAGGAAAAGACGACCAGGGTCATCAGCAGTTCGGGGGTCGAAAAGCCTCGGCGTTTAATCATCGCCACCCCCGATCGAAGCGACATGCTGTATTTTCGGGCTCAAAAAGAATTCGTGGGTCATCAGTTCGTATTTCTTGCGGTTGTCTTCTGAGGCGTCGAGGCTGTCCTGCACGATGCGGTAGCCGGCGCCAAGTTTTTCGAAATACAGCGGATTGTTGAAGTTGTGGAACACCCACAGATCGCCTTCCTGGAATTGCTTGTTCATGAAGAAGTTAACATAGTTGCCAAAGATGATGTTCGAAACTTCGGCAATTTTGCTGAGGCAGTTCGGGTTCTGGTCCCATTTGTCGGTGGGCTGATCCGCGTAGATGCCAACTTTGGTGAGGTCGGGGATATTGCCATCGGTGGTTCTGAGGCCGTAACAGGAGAAGACGCTGGCTTCGATGAGGTTGCCGGAGCCTTCGATGAGCATTGCACGCTCGCGGGTATCGGTAACGCTGGGCAGATAAGGGTGATAAAACAGGTTCAGGTGCCCGAGGGGAGTAACCCTGTCTTCGGCCTTGAGGGCAATGATGCTGCCCTTGATTTTGAAAGGGCGGTTGGCGTCGAAGCGCGTGACCATGATTGTGCCGGTGCCGACATAGACAACCGGAGTTTCGACCTGAAAGGAGTCGAGCCAGTAGACACCGTTGAGTATCCAGCGGCCTTCGGCATCGCGCGGTATTTCGCCTTCATCTTTCAGCTTTCTGGTGACGAGGGCGCGGTAGTTATACTTGAAATTGGTCGGGAAGAGGTTGGGAAAATTCTGCTCGGCCGGGTTGAGCGCAATGCCTTCGCCGGGCCCGAAAATTCTGCTGATCAGCGGTGAGGCGAGCACGCCTATGGCTTCGAAGGGCATGGTGAGTGAGTTCCAGAAAGATTCGCCGACAGCGCCGGCGGCATAGCCAAGCTTGCTGAGAAAGCCATCCGGGTCGGGGTCATTGAAATAGCTGAGAGAAAATTCGAGATGTTTTTCTGCCGGTGGGGTGGTGATGCTGTTGGTGACGTTGTTATATTTGATCTCGTAGACGCGTGAGTAGATGCGGGTCTGCTTGGCAACCTCGGTGTCGTCTTTATGCCAGCGGTGTTCGATGCGCAGATGCTCGTCATCTTTCGGAAAAACCTTTTTGGTGGCCTGGTCGAAGTCGGCTTTGCTGTTGGGCAGGTAGCGGTCTTCGCCCATCAGAGTGTTCGAGACGTATTTCCAGGGGGTGCGGCAGAAAGGGCCGCCCGGCATGAACTTCTGGTGGACATTCGTGCCTTTGTAGTATTTGTCCTGGATACCGCCGCCGGAAACATCGCCGAGAATTTCGAGCAGGGTTTTGTTCTGGTGCGGCATGACACCGCCATAAACAGTTTTGTGGGTGTAAAGGTTGTGATAGACCGTCTGATTGGCGGCCTGGTCGTCTTTGGTCTGCTTGCCTTCGCGCCACCAGACGGATATAGCGTCCCAGAGGGATTTAGACGGGAAGATGGCGCGGCCGATCGTCGGAAAATAAGACATGCCGAAAAAAGTGTCGTTGTATTGAAATGCCTGATTGTTGCCGGGTCTTGGGTGTTTGGGGTCGTAGATGTTGAAAGCGCCGCGGTTGGCAAAATCGGTGGTCATTTCGGGATTTTCGAGGGCGATGATCGAAGGCCCGTGCATGTAGACACGCGACTGGAAGGGCA
>DAOQWI010000204.1:0-5736 GCA_035342015.1 Candidatus Ozemibacteraceae bacterium
CAACTACGGCTGAAAGAACCATAACTGCTACGAGAAGTTTAGAAATGTGTTTCATAATTTTCCCCTGTAGGTTTTGAAATTTGAGATTATTCCTGGGGCTTTTCCTGATTCTGGATCTTCTCGGGCTTCTGTTAACCGTTTCCATCAAGTGTCCTTGTTTCCTTCGATGTTTTCGGTCTTCTTATCCCTCGTCAATCCTTCTTCGGGTATTTCCCCCGGGTGCTTAACACCCCTGAGATTTTGGCGCATCTGGCAGGCTACCTATTAAGAGTTACACCACCTTTCTTTGACACCTGTCGAATACTTATGCCTAAATCCTTAAACCGAGATAATAGGTTCAAGCTTGACGATTGTCAAGCAAAATTTTTATTTTTTTCAAAGAGCCAGGCAAACTTAGTGCCAAGCCCTTCTCGACAAAGTCTTTCGATTTTTTTATGAAAGAATTTTATTTTTCTCAGAACTTTTTCCTCAAAATTTGCCATAAACTTCGGCCCAGACCATCTGATAGTCGTAATCGCCCTTAAAACCGCGCCCGGCAGCCACAGGAATGGCACCACCCACGCTTTTGAAAGCATCGCCGCTGAAGTCACACTTAACCGCACCAACGCGCAGTCTGGTATTTTTGCCCAGCTTATAGCGATATTCAAAGGTAATCATCCGCATTGTCGGGTCAGCAATACCGACATTATTGAAGTTGTCATAGGCAGAATTGGTGACAGCGAAACCGGCCGGCACAACACCATTGTAATTCTTAGCCTGATAATGACTGAGGTCATTGTCGACCCGGTCTTTCAGCTCGCGCAGGAAATCGGCAGCCAGCCTGAAATAATGTTTCCCTTCGGGCTGATATTCTACCTGGGCCTTCAGATCGCCCATATTGATAAGACCGTTTCTAAACCAGCTGTTGCCTCTTGCGAGGTCTTCGAGATTAGTTTCGGGTGCGTCAGAATATCGACGGTCAAGGCTTATTGAGTAGGCGCCGGCGAACTGATCATCGCCCCAGTTATAGGCCATTTTTGCGGAAAGAGCCTTATTCGCTTTCCAGGCGAGCGCAGCATGGCCGGCCATGCCTTTAAGATCGACATCAATATCGGCCGCAGTTGCTCTGCCGATATCGGCGCGGTAATCAGTGAGAGCCACGGCAACATCAGCGGTAAGGCGCCGGTTTTTGCCAAATTTGCCGGTATAGCCTATTTCGAGGTCGCGGCGACGGTCGCGGCCCATTTCTCTGGCAGCAGTACCATACTTAACCGTATTAGCGGCTCTCTTATTAAGAGTGTCGGGGTTATCCTGGGCAAAGACGTTAGCATAGTAACTACTGAACTTGTGCTTTCGAGAAAATCCAAGATTGGTAACCCCGCGAAAATCGACCCGGCCGTCATCTTTGTAAGAACCCTTATGCCGGTCAAAAATATACTGCAACATATAAGTATCATTGTTATGCAGTCGATGATAGTGAATTGCGTCGAAATCCGCGTTCAACAGCAGGCCATGACCTGTCTGCAGCGTGCTTCTGCCGAGAAGAAACCAGTCGTCTTCATGAAACACTTTTTTTACTTCGAGAAAGGCGCAGTCTACCTGCATGTCACCGGTAGTCGTCGCGCCAATGCCATCAATACCAAATGCACCGCCACGGGCAGATGGGGCAGCGGTCACTACATCGCTGCCGCGATTGAAAAGGCGGAATCTGGTAAACATGGTAATATTTTCGTCGACTTTGGCCACCATTCTCAGACGAATCTGCGTTTCGGTGAGACTGTTATTGCTGTTACCAGGCCTTGCAGCACCAAATGCGCTTTTTGCATGGTCTTCGCGGTGGGTTTTCCAGGTATGGCGGGTAAGCCAGTCGCCAGACATTTTGACTTTTTCGCCGGTGTTTTTAACTTCTTTTTCTGTCGCTTTGATATCGGCTCTGAGGCGATCGATTTCTTCACGCAGAAGCTCTTTTCGATTCTGAGCCAGTTCTACTCTCAGACCAAGAAGACTGAGCTCATCGGCGAATTCATTCTTCAGATAGTTTATGCGGTCGAGATCTTCATCAGAAATGGCGGGAAGGTCCGCTGCAATCTGCTCTTCAAATCGGGCCATAGCTCTGAAAACCGCCATGGCAAGCTCGTATCGGGTGACGCCACGGCCACCGGCGAAAGTCTTTTCATTCAGGCCTGTAATGATGCCTTTTTCTGTCAGGAGTTTTACCGATTCAAGAGCGGGATGCCCCGAAGGAATATCTGAAAAAATACCGGCATTCGCAGACAAACAGGAAAAACAGAAAAGAAAAACCAGAACTGTCAGAAGATTTCGCATGATTCTTACGCCCTTGCCTTATAAAACTTTAATTTCCGACAGGGTAAGGGGTACAATGCGAGTTGTCAACAAATCCCGGATTTAAAGGTTCAGGTCGCGGTGAATCTTTGACGTGGAAATACGCTCGTTCGTAATTTCTTTGAACAGATATTCAGCGAAGGCAACTGAACGATGACGGCCGCCGGTGCAGCCAATGCCGATCTGCAACCGCGTTTTCGGCTCACTGATAAAAAGCGGAATCTGAAACTCGATGAAATCTTTCAACTTCTGCGCATACTGCCTGGCAGTGTCAGAAGAGAAGACATAATCATAAACCTCTTTATGAACCCCGGTTAAGGTCTTGAGACTGGCAATATAAAAGGGATTCGGTAGAAATCTGACATCGAAGACCAGGTCGCAGTCGAGTGGCACGCCGTGTTTAAAGCCAAAACTGACAAAAACCACAGACATGGCACGTGGCCCGACAAATCCGTGAGAAAACTTGCGGATTTCTTCCTGGAGCTCGCGACCGTTGATACTTGTGGTATCGATAATAAAATCAGCTTTTTCGCGGGTAGTCTCAAGGAGAGAACGTTCCTCGCGAATGTCATCAATAACCCGGCCGCCGCGATTAAGCGGATGTTTGCGGCGGGTTTCAGAAAAACGTCGAACCAGAGAATCTTCTGATGACTCGAGATAGAGAATGCGAACTTCGACATTCATCTTCTTGACTTCGTCAATGGCCTCAAAAAGCTTGCGGAAAAAGCTGCCGCCTCTCGCGTCAATGACAACTGCGATCTTGGTCAAACGCCCGTTCGATTCGAGACATATCTGGATAAATTTTGGCAACAGTGCCGGCGGCACGTTGTCCATGCAAAAATAACCCGAGTCTTCAAAAAAGTGTGACGCGGTCGATTTGCCTGCCCCGGAAAGGCCAGTAATGATAATTAATTGCAGAGGTGTTGTCTGTTCCATTTTTTAGCCTATCACATCAAGAACCAGTCCACGAATGTCATCGAGACTGGCGAGAAGCTCGATCGCCTTGCCCTCGTTCAGAGCTTCGCGGGTTAAAGCTGCTACTTCGCCTTCGGCCACGCTTACAGTCTGATAAACTTTCTGTTCGCCGTCTTTTTTGGCCCCGAATTCCTCTTTAAGCGAAAGAAATTCGTCTTTCAGCTTCTTTAAAAAAAGCTTAACCGACTCTTTGTAAGAATTCAACAGACCTTCTTCGGGGCTTTTCAAAAAGCGCTCGCCGCGTGATTTTACCTGATCGATAAGTTCACGCATGCTGCCATTGAAGGTTTCAAGGCGCGCTTCCTTGAGAACCCCCTTGAATTCGCTTCCTTGAGCAGTTCCTGATGCAGCAGGCCGGCTGGCGCCTGCCCGCGTATCAATTTTATGGTTGTCTATTTTTACCGGCATCAGTCAATACCACAGAGAACGACTTTATTACGGCCGCCACCCTTGGCTTTATAAAGAGCGCTGTCGGCCTTCTGGATCAGCTGGTCCTTGCTGTCGGCATTCAAGGGAAAGCCGGCGACGCCAATGGATATTGAGCATTTGACCGAAGGCTGCCCGGGAATAATCGACGGAAAATCAAAATGTGCCACATCGCGGCGAATGCGTTCGGCAACGATCTTGGCATCGGCCTGAGTCGTCTCGGGAAGTATGATTGCAAATTCTTCGCCACCATAACGAGCGGCGATATCGGTATTGCGCACATTTTTGCGCAGAATTTTGCTGACTTCCTTGAGGATGGCATCGCCCTGCTGATGACCGTAATTATCATTGATTGGTTTGAAATGATCGATGTCACACATGAGCAGAGAAATGGTCGAGTTGTAACGCCGGCTTCTTGCAACCTCTTCGTCGAGGCGCATCTGAAAATACCTGTGCACGTAAAGTTTGGTGATCGAGTCGGTAATCGCCAGCGAGTAAAGACGGGCGTTTTCGAAGGCGATAACGGCCTGTGACGCCAGAGTGGCAAAAAATTCGAGATCATTTTCTGAGAACGCCTGACCATTAATTTTGGCACCGACTTTCACGACACCATAAAGCTCGCCCTCTTTAAGCATCGGCACATAAACGGCAAATGGCAGCTCACGGTTGACCGTCGTATAAGCCTGGTAGCTGCGACCTGATATTTCCTGGGCAAAAATCGGTTTTTTCTCTTTTTCGATCGTGGTCATTGCCCAGGCTTCGGCCGGATCCTTCTTGAGTGCATCGACATCGGCCTTGGACATACCCTTGAAAGCCTTGACTTCGAGCTCAGGGCGTTCATCAGAAAAGAGCATCAATACCCCTTTGTTAGCCCAGACGGTCTCAAGGAACATATCTATTGAAATATTTATCAGCTCATTAAGATCAAGAGTCGAACTGAGAACCTTGCTCGACTGCTGCAGGGTCATCAGGTTGAAAACCTTGTGGTCAAGCTCGTTTTTGGTGGTCTCAGAATTTTCGAACAGCATTGCATTGTTGATAGAAGTACTTGCAAGACCCACAATCGCCTGAATCAACTGAAAATCGCCGCTGGCAAACTGAGCCCCATTCTTTTTATCAGTCAGAAGCAGCAAACCGACAAAGTGATCTTTGATGCGCATCGGAAACATCAGTTTGATACGCCGCATTTCGTCAGATTCGAATTCGGCAACCAGCAGGTTGGTTTCCTGCTCGGTTGGCCGCCAGTAGCCATCATCAGAAAAGATGCGGGCAAGAATCTGGTTGTCTGAATAAAATCTGAATTTGGCGAACAGTTCAGGCGAGATGCCGATCAGATCTTTTACCGAAACAAGGTCTGTTTTTTCGTTATAGAGCATCACGCCAGCGCCATTAACCGTCAGGCGATCGGTAAAAATGGTGATGAAGTTGCGAACGAGAGTATCGACGTTGAGGCTGCCACCCATGGCCTGACTGCCGTAATACAAAGCAGAAAGCGAATCAACCTTCTGTTCAAGCTCTTTGTTAATTTCGCTGATTGTCCGCATGTAATCTTCTATTGCCACACGTGATTCAATCAGACTGCCTACAATCTTGGTAAATGACCCCTGCACTTCTTCGAGATCGCTGAGACGAAGATCTTCGAGGCCTTCATTAACATCGCCGTCGGCAACCTTGTCGGCAATTTCGATAAACTTCTGCAGAGGCATCAAAACCTTGCGGGTAATACCAAGATGAACTAAAAGAATTGTGCCAACACCAGCCACCACAAATACCAGGGGGCTGACAGGCAGATTCAAAAACACTGCGACAAGATAAACCACGGCCCAGAAACAGGCCAGCAGCAGATCCAGTTTGACCGCAATGCTCATTTTCATCTTGTTCATAAAAAAGCCAGCTACCTCAACCGGTTCTCCGGTTTCTACAACTTCGACATTTTCGCTGTACAACTCAACTCAGCTCCTCAAAACGTCTGCTTATTTCAGCGGCAATACGGTCAGCCATTTTTTCAGGCTC
>DAOQWI010000205.1:0-5697 GCA_035342015.1 Candidatus Ozemibacteraceae bacterium
AGGCTGGCTGAAACCTGATGGCAGATTTTTCCTGCAGCACCTCGTGCATTCCGGCTGCGCCTATTACCAGGATTCAGTCGGCCTCGAAGACATGCCGGGCAATGCGGTGGTCAACCCGCGCCTCGTGCCGTCGGCCGAACTTCTGACGATCTGCCAGAAGACTTTCCGGGTCGAAGATTACTGGAAAATCAGCGGCGAACAATACAAAAAAACCGCCGAACGCTGGCTCAACCGCTATTATTTTAACCGCCTAGCGATTCTGCCGCTGTTCGAAAAGGTCTACGGCAAAAAAATGGCCTGGACCTGGCTGCAGCGCTGGCGTCTCTACCTGATTGCCCTGACCGAACAGACCGGCTACAACCGCGGTCAGGAATGGATCACCGCCCAATACCTCTTCAGCTGAATCAGGCTAAAAAGGTCTCTGCCTGATTCTATCTCTTTCCACAATGGTAAATTTTTCTAACATGGGTATCTGGCTGTTAATTACCCAGAGAAGTATATTGGCTATCTCATCGGGTGATTTTGGGGTCATTCTAAAATAGACCAGACCGGCCGGAAGAGCCATTTTTTTACGAAACACCAGCTCGCCGTAATCTCTGTCAAAAGTAAGGATTACGCTGGCTTCACGATTGGCCCGTAATAAAACCTCTTCATCGCTGACACCCGGTGAATCCTCAACAATTGCATCCACAGTGAACCCAGCCTGGCGAAGCAGTTTTATGCTGGCCAGTGGAATGTTTTCATTGGCTAGAAATTTCATCAGGCGACTTTTTCAGGGATTTCAAAAAGGCTTTCGTCTCTCAGACATTCTGAAGCATAGGCAAAAAGTGCCTGCAGCACCTTCTGGTTCAATCCGGGGTAGTTCTCAAAGAGCTGTTCCTGGCTCCAGCCTTCGGCAAGAAGGCCCAGAACAAAATCGACCGCCAGACGGGTCCCTTTGATTGAAGGTTTGCCTGAAAGAATCTTGGGGTCAGAATGGATATATTCTCGCCAGTTCATTGTTACCTCGCGTCAGATAATTCTGATCTGATAAAAAGTTATCAGAATCTTCTACATTCAGCAAGAAGACAAAATTCTTAAAAAGAAAACCCGGGTCGGGAAGGGCCGACCCGGGTTTGTGAGCAAGATGAGCTATCAGTCGCGGCGCTGCATGGCAGCCAGGAGTCTGAGCAGTTCGAGGTAGAGCCATACGAGAGTGACGAGCAGGCCGAAGGCGCCATACCATTCCATGTGTTCGGGGGCACCACTGTCGGCGCCTTTTACGATCATGTCGAAGTCGAGAATCAGGTTGAGGGCAGCAATGACAACGACGACCAGGCTGATGATGATACCGACGCCACCGGTGGCGTGAATCGGTGAAGCCAGGCCGAACATGCTGAGAATGAACGAGAACAGATAGGCGAAACATACGCCCATGGTTGCAGACATGACGCCGGCTTTAAAGCGCTCGGTCGGTTTGACGATGCCGGTCTTATAAAGAAACAGCATGCCGAACAGGGTCGCTAGGGTTAATAATATTGCACTTGAAACAATTCCTAAGGCAAATTCATTCTTTGCAAGAGCTTGGCTTTTTTCACTCAAGTGAATAAGACCTGAGATTCCACCAAGTGCCAGGCCTTCGAAAACCGCATAAATCGGGGCAGAAAAACGGGCATTGCGTGGTGAGAAAGTTGTGAAGAGAGCAGTGATAAGGCCGCCAAAAATGCCGAGATACATGAGGCTCTGGACAGTAGCCATATTTTGTTCAAGCGCCATCTTCCAGGTGAAACTGCCGGAAGCGACCAGCAGAAGCATCAGAAAGCCGATCTTGTTGATCGTGCCCTGAATGGTCATTACCTGACCGGCCGCCGCCGTCGACTGAAAATACTCAGACCTGAAAGCAGGATTAGAACTTCGATCAAAATTCATAGCCTTTACCCTCCATAACATTCACAATTACAACCTGCCGAAGCAGTCGAAAAATTTACAATCTGTCTTTATTATACTTGCTGCGACAATTGTGTCGCAGTCTTGCGCGTTACTCACAAATCATCCAGCCGAAAGTCCGGGCATCATCTGTTAGATCCCTGCTTCCGCAGGGATGACGTGCAAAATAGATATCTCTTACAATGTGTGATTGGAGCGTCAACCACTTTCGCAAACTCAGCCGCGGCTGAGCTTTTCGGCCTCGATCAGGCCTTTTTCAAGGTCTTCCAGGCCGTTTCTGATGTTGTCGACTTCTTTAACCATGGCATCTGAAGATGCCTGCAGTGTCATGACGTCGACGAACTTCAGGCCGTTCATGTGATCCATCAGGCTGTCGAACAGATCGCGCATCTGCACTTTCTGCATCTTCACCCTGTTTAGACTCGTTTCAAGATCATTGAGTTTCATAAATCTTTTCTTGCGCTGGTCAACCGTTGCCTGCAGCTGCGCTTTCGTTACCTCGTCGGCCTGTGTCTGCAACTGCTTTTCAAAGTCGGCCAGTTCATCAGAGAGCTTTTTGCGGTCAATGCTCTTCAGATAACTGCCAAGGCCGGCAGTCTTCGCAAGAACCACCGCATGTCTTACCTGCAGTTCCTCGACCTGATCGATGATTTTCTGAAGAGCATTTTTCATCGCCGGCTTCGCCGACTTGTGACTGCGCCTGACCTTGATCAGCTCGCCTTCGACATCGGTGAATTCCTTCAGGTCGTTTTCGAGCAGCAGCTCAGGGTCGAGATCGACCTGCGAAAGCTTGAGAATGCGGCGTCGCAGATTCCCCTGGCTGAGACTTTCGGCGAGATCGGCCGCTCCGCTGGTGATGTTCTGCAGAGTCACGCCGCGCTGAAAACCGAGCACGACAATTCCCGAGATGATGGCGGCGAGCGAATAGACACTCACACCCGCTGCCAAAATGATATACGGAATAAAGAACAGCGCGAAGGCGGTGAACAGGTAGCTGGCGTCGCGTTCGCGCACCGTTACGACGAGCATGACCAGCGCCAGCAGATGAAAGAACAGCTGCGATTCGCTCGACACGCCCTCAGTGGCCTTGAATATCCACATGATGTAGGTATTCACTGTCAGCCCGCAGAACGACGCGAGCGTGCGCCTTACCTTGCCGTCATCAACGCCAGCGTCGATGACCTGAATGTCTCTGACTGCGCGCACCACCGGCGGTGCTTTCTGAAACTGTTTATCGCCCGGCATGCAGACTCCTCATGATTGATCGCCCGGGAAGAAGAAGGCGAGAATAGTGTTAATAATTCTGATCGGAATCATCACTATAATGTAAATCACCCAGGCTGTAAATGCCAGACCGAGTAGAAACAGGGGCACGTTGATCGCAAGGCTGACGATGTCGGCGAGGTAGTTGTTCCAGACGCGGGTGGTCCAGGGGGTGACCTCATCGCTGGTGTTAACGATTTCGACCGACGAAACATACTGGTTTGTCTGCGGGTCGAAGAAAATCGACTCGCGGGTTACCTGCGAAGCTTCGGCCTGATTCCCGGCGCGTTCATCGGGGGATTCGACGGTGCCGTGCAGCACGCAGACCATCTGGCCGTCTTTGGTCAGGTCGCCGACGGTGCCGTAGGTGCAGCCCTGCTCGGGGCGGCTGATCATCGATTTGAGGTATTTCTTTTCGACGAGCAGAGGAATCTCGTTCTCGGTCAGCACATCTAGCACCTCGGTGTTGTCCATGTTATACATCTCAGTGGCGCCAAGCAGAACACGCATGTTGGCGTAGCAGGCTTTTTCTCGGGCCTGTTCGCGGGCTTTTCTGAAGTTCGGAGTGGCAATGGCCACGACTGGAAGGAAACCGCTGGCGCCCCAGAGTGACACGCTCTTGGCTTCGGTTTTGCGAACGATGGTGCGTTTAACCGGTGCGCCACGGTTAACACGGGCAAGAGTCGCCGAATATTTGGCGGAACCGGGTGCTGCGGCCTGCTGCACCTGCGCTACCGGGGTGGTCGATACGGCGATGAAAGAGGTGAACGGGGTCGAAAACTGAAATTCTTTACTCAGGGCGATGACTTCGTCTTTCATCGCCTGTTTCTGTCCGTAGGTCTGCATTTGCAGCATCAGGTCGTCGGCCTTTGCCCTGGCCCAGTAGCGGGCGGCAAACAGATTTTCGGTTGAACTGGCCGGAAACGCTGCCTGAATGGGGAAGTCATATTTTTCTGCGTTGATTTTGCCGCTGAGTTTGACCTGCACGTCGCCGGTATTGCGGTAACGGCCGGTGACAACGAGCTGAGTGCCCTGATACATGTTCGGCAGGGTTTTCGGATACATGTCGCTGACTTCAATACCGCCCATGTCGAGCGCGAGGTCGACGAGCAGCGGGGTGCTGATGCTCTGATAGAAAGCGATCAGATCTTCGTCAATATTGGCTTTCTGTTCGTCGAGATAGACGGCTTCGCCACGGTTTTCGATGGCGAGTTTGTTGAGAAGTTCCTTGTTGACGCTGTTGCCGACGCCGAGAGTAAAGGTGCGCACCTGGCGGGTGTTACTGTTGAGAAAGTCGTTGCTGATTATACGGGTATCGGTAACACCATTGCTGGCTTCACCGTCGGTCAGGAAAACCAAGGTTCTGGTGCGGTTTTCGGCATCATCGAAAAGAGTCAGGGCGTGGCGCAGTGAATCGTAAATATTGGTGCCGCCAGAGGCGCGCAGCTGGCCGATAAATTCGCCGGCGACTTTACGGTTTTCGTCGCTGACCGGCATCAATTCGAGTTTCCAGAGTACAACGGTCGATGAGAATGATACGATACCGAAGCGGTCTTTTTCGTTGAGCTTGCTGACGAAGAATTCAAAGGCTTTTTTCGTCTGCTGAATCTTACTGCCCGACATAGAACCGGAAGTATCCATGACGAAAACGATGTCGCGGTTAACGATGTCTTTCTGCTCGACGATTTCCTGGGGGGAAAGCATCAGAACGAAGTAGCCGTCTTTGGCTGCATCTGGGCGGGTGGCCAGAAAATTGGCTGCCATTTTGTCGGCTTTAACTTCGTAGTCGAGCCTGAAATCATTATTCGACAGGAAATTATTCTTTTCGAAAACCATCTTCCAGTTGTTGGCATCGACTTTTTCAGCGTAAATGTCGTGGGTCGGCGAGGTCAGTTCGATGATTTCCTTCTGGTCTTTGACTTCTACGACGAGAGTCACGGCTTCGAGGGGCTGAGTCTGAAAACCGCCGACATTGAAGGGCAGAGTATAGGTTACATGCCCTTTGGTATACGGCAGGATTTCGCTGTATTCGATCATTACAGTGGCGCGCGATTTCGGGCCGATGGCGCCGATGCTGGTTTCGAAAACGCCGGGCTGCTTCTGCACGGCCATTGCCGGCATCATGCCTTCGGCTTTCGCTTCGTTGAAGGTTTCCTGGGCCTGGCCTGACTCTTCGATGCGGCCTTCATAGGTCTGGCCCTGACTGTCGGTTAGCGAAAAATTCTGCACCGAAGCCTTTTCATGCACCGGAAACTTGATATTCGGCTGAATGGTGAAGTCATGCTGATTGTAAAACACCATTTCCAGCCTGGTCACGGCAACCTGGTTGCTGATTTTGACGTTGACCTTCTGGTGAACCATCGGCAGGGTACCCTGCTGAAACACCAGATAAGCTGCGTCGGCAGCCAGGGCACCCGCGAACAATAAAACGATAATGATGACTGTTATGCTTAAGTTTTTCATTGCCGCTCTCCCTCGAATAATATTACCCCAGTATACCGCCCGCCG
>DAOQWI010000206.1:0-5606 GCA_035342015.1 Candidatus Ozemibacteraceae bacterium
AGCACCCCATAGTTCCCTGCGAAAGATGCCGCTAAGACCGGACGTTTTGCCTGGAGGGCAAAACGCGGGCGATTGCCGCAGGATGCGGCTTAGAGCCCGTGTTCCGGTTGTGCGAGCAGAGTGAGCAGATGGAACTATGAGGGGGCGAAGATCGCAGAGCGTTGCAACGACTGGCATGCCGTAATACGCTGTTGGAAAGAAAAAAGTTCCCGTTTGCCCTGCTATTTGTTCGAGATTTTAGGTGACTGCAGGCTGGTTTGTGTTAAAATTCGTTATCATTGTCACACCGTATCGATCATGCAAACTACAGGACCGGAAATACTTCTGATGAAGCTGCCGGCCGACTGTGATGTCGTCTGGCCCTGCTATAACCGATTCCCCGGGCGGAACGCTCCCCTGGGGCTTCTTTGTCTCGCCGCGGTCGAACCTCAGAGAATCGCGACTCTCGACGCGCCCACCAGTCAGAGCCTGATCGACTGTCTCGCATCATATTCCTCAGAAGCTATCAGAGCAGTTTTTCTGCAGCGGTCAGACAAAACCGATCCGGAAAAGGCCAGAGTCTTTTCGCAGCGCGTTCGAGAGTTCCTGCCAAAGACCTCTGTCGGCGTCAATGTCGAAAAGGCCGAAGTGCCTGACTGGGCAGATTTTGCCGTTAATGGTACCGGCAAGTCGGCTGTCTTGAGAATTCTGCGCGGCGACCGGCTCACTGGTTTTATTGATCACCGACACGACGACGATCTTTCGCCTCTGCCTGTGCCTGAAGAAGCTTTTATCGACTGTGGTTACGACATTCACCCCGAAAAATGGCTGGCCGGAACCACCCTCGAAGTATGTCAGCCCTGGCAGGGTCTGCACGATATGAGCGCCGGCAGACGCAGCTGGCCAGGTCTCGACTGGGTTTCACGACTGGTTTCGTGGCTTAAGGCGTCGGGAATCGCTGCCTTTCATTTCCGGCCTTCCGGTCTCAACTGTGATGATCTGCACGAATTGAGATCGTTACTGCTCAACCAGAAGGCTCGCTTTGCAGTTTCTTTCGCTGCCGATGATGAGATCAATATCCGTCAGATCGGCTGGCCACTGCAGCAGGTCTGGCTTTATTACCCGACCCGCAGTTCTGCTGAAAAAATGCGCGAGCATCTGCAGCAGATACATGACGCCGGTTTTCAGGCTGGTCTGCATGTGAATTCAGCCTGGCTGAGCTGTCAGGGCCATGGTTGCATGGCCGGGCTTGCCGACCGTCTGGCGATAATCGATGACGGTCTCTGGCCCGCAGGTGAACTTCGTCGCCTGGTGGTGCGCTACTGGGGTGGAAAAAACCGGTTTTTCCGCCGGCTTTTCTCTCTTAAAAGTGCTTCAGAGCTGGTTATGTTTATGAAAACCTCTTACTTTCTCCTCGAAACTCTTTTTTCATCTGAAGAAGAAGGCGGTAAAAGATGATACATGTTGTTAACGGCCCCAATCTGAACCTGCTTGGCCGGCGTGAACCCGCAATTTACGGCACACGAACCCTTAAAGACATCCAGGAAGAACTCGAAGAACTGGCATTCTGCAACAATGAACAGCTGTCTTTTTTTCAGAGCAACCATGAAGGCGAGATTCTCGATTACCTGCAAAAACTGAAAGAGGGTGAGCGGGTCATCATCAACCCCGGTGCCCTGGCACATGCGAGTGTCAGCCTGCGTGACTGCATCGTCGGAACCGGTATCGAGGCTGTCGAAGTGCATATTTCAAATATTTCCGCCAGAGAGGCTTTTCGTCAGAATTCCATGATCAGCCCGGTCTGCCGGGGAGTCATTTCGGGTCTTGGAGCCGATGGTTACCGCCTCGCCCTGACCTGGTTCATCGAGAGGGAATAGTGACAACACCGCCAGCCAGATCGATCGAGCTTCTTGCGCCAGCCGGCAGCCCTGCCAGTCTGAAAGCAGCCTGCATCGCCGGTGCAGATGCGGTTTATCTTGCCGGAAAAAGATTTGGTGCCCGCGCTTTTGCCGCTAATTTCGACGAGAAAAGTCTGCGCTGGGCGCGCCGGGTTACCCAGGCGCTCGGCAAAAAGATGTATGTCACCCTCAACACCATTGTTTTCGAACACGAATGGAAGCTTCTCGATGAAGCCCTGGCCTTTTATGAATCCCTGCAGCCTGACGCGCTGATAATTCAGGATATCGGGGTTGCGGTCGAATTGAAGCGCCGTGGCAGCAGAATCCCGCTGCATCTGAGTACTCAGGGGGCCTGGTTTGGTCATGGTGGTGCCGAAGAACTCAAGGAACTCGGCATTTCGCGGGTGATTCTGCCACGTGAAGTCAGTGCTGACGAGCTTGAGCAGTTGCTGAAGACCGCGCCTTTCGAGCTTGAAATATTTGTGCATGGTGCCATGTGCTACAGCATTTCCGGGCGCTGTTTCTGGAGCATCGCCCTCGGAACCCGTTCCGGCAATCGTGGCACCTGCGCCCAGCCATGCCGGCGTGAATACTCAATCGATGGCAGCTGCGGCAACGGCGGCAGTTGCCTTTTCAGTCCGCGCGACCTCCGTTTGATCAATGAAGTTGAGTGGCTCAAGAATTCCGGGGTTGCGTCTTTGAAAATCGAAGGGCGCATGAAAAGCCCTGAATATGTTTATCAGGTGGTTAAGGCTTATCGCGAAGCCCTCGACAACAGCAGGAACATAGAGTCGGCAAAACTCAACGAGGTTTTCACCCGGGCTGCCTCGCCAGGATTTTTCAACGGCCCGGTCGAACCTTACGCCTGGCAGACCGGCGAAAATCCTGGTCGTGAAGGGGTGATAGTCGGCATCACCACCGGCAAAACATCAGACGGGCTCGTTGAGCTGCAGGTCAAAGAGATACCTGTTCCTGGCGACGGCATTGTCTGGGAAAAAAATGGTGAACAGCAGGGTGCCAGAATTACCTGGGTTAAAAATGACAGAAAACACCCCAAAATGGCCTGGGTGCGCGGGTTGCCGGTTACTCTCGGCGCTGGTGTCGAACTGCGGCGAACCTCAGCCTCAGACGAAGGCAGCTGGGAATCACAATGGAACCGCGACTGGGAGCGCCGACCTGTCGACCTTTTCTGGTCGGGGCATGAAGGCACACCTCTCGCGGTAGAGACGGTTATCAATGAACACCGCCTGCGGCTCGAATCTGACGAGCTTCTGCAGCTGGCTCTCAACAAGGGGCTCGAAGACGGCCCGCTGCAGGAAAAATTTGCGGTGCTTGGCGATCTTTTCAAATCGGGCAGAATGATCACCAAGCTTCTGGGCAAGGGCCTGCATATAGGTGGCAGTGCCCTGAAAAAGCTTAAGCGATCGCTGGTCGAGAGTCTTTGCCGCCTTGAACAATTGCCGCCGCCAAAAGGCGAGCCATCGCTTGCGGCTCTGATAATGTCTTCACGTCAGAGTCGACCTGACTACTCGAGGCATTTTGCCGAAAATGCCAGGCCTCAGGTCAATCTGCGCGTCTGGAACCACAGTTTTCCGTTTCTGCGGGATCTGCCGGTCGATGGCTGGATTCTACCCTGGCATGGCGATAATGCCCGCGCCGAAATGGTTCTGCGCGGTCGGGTTTCATGGTGGCTGCCGCCGATAATGACAAGACAGCAGTTTGAGCGCCTGACTGACGAACTCAGGGGGCTTGAATCAGGAAGTTTTGTCTGTCTCGGCTGGGAAGGCTTTGCCCTGGCAAAAATGTTTCCCAGGCTTAAATTTACATTCGACTGGTCATTCAATGTCTGCAACCTCGCTGCCCTCGATTTTATACGCAGCTGCGGGCTCGATGCGGTGTTTTCAAGGGAATGGCGCGAAGAGCGTATTCCGACTGATCTTGCTGGTTTTCGAAGCAGCTATGCCTGGAATCCGCTGGTGTCGTTTACCCGTTTCAAGCCAGATCTGAGGCCTGGAGCGGTTGCGCAGAATTCTCATAACGACAGGTTTTTCGTGTTGCCGGTCGGTAATGATGTCACTGCAATGTTTATTGAAGACAAACCCGCTTCGATCATTCGCCGTAACAGCGCTTCGCTGCAGATCGACGTTGCGGTCTCGCCTGAAGAAAATCCGGTTCAGGTCGCAAAAGACCTGAACCGGATGCTTGAATCTTTCAGAAACGCCTGAGAGGCGTCGTCAGGCTGCTCTTTCGACGAACCCGCGCCCCTGTGGTTTTACGGTAAGAACCGCGCATGGCGATTTGCGGGCGATCTCGTAGCTGTTGCCGCCAAGCCATGAGTCGATAAAGCCGGTTTTGCCGTGAGCACCGATGATGATCAGGCTGATTTCATTGTCTTTGGCATAGTTGATGATGGTTTCATAAACCAGGCCGCCCTGAACTTTTCTGATGATGTCGAAATCATTGTATTTGGCGGGAACGAAGCTTTCAAGCTGCTTCATGTTCTGATCATGCCATTTACTCGAGGTTTCGAGCGGGTCGCCAAGGTTGCCGGCGTGAAGAACTTCTTCTTCGATGACGTTGAGAAGATGAATCTGCGCGCCATATTCGCTGGCAAAGGTGGCGGCATATCTGAGAGCCAGTTCTGAACCTTCCGAAAAATCAATGGGTACGAGAATTTTGTTAATTTTTATCATCGAAGAACCTTCCCATAAATGTTTTGCTCATTTTACAATTCAAAGACTTCGAGGTCAAATTATTTAATCCAGACAGGTGTACGGCCGGCAGTCAGGGTTTTTACGTCAAGCCCTTCAATAGAGGCCATACCGATGGTGTTGCCCTGCTGAAAGACAACATGACGGTTGTCTGGTGAAAGGCTGGGGTAGATGCCTCTGACGATTGGCCGCTGAACTTCACTCTGGTCGACAGCCAGGTATTCAAGCTCGTTTTCGCCGTGCCGGTCGGTAAAGTAGACAAGAAACTTGCCGTCTTTGCTGAAGACCGGAAATGACTCATTGATCTTTTCAGTCGCTGTGATACGCTTGATGCCCTGCATCATGGTCGATATCAGGTAGAGGTCAGAGGTGCCGTCTTCGGTCAGAGCCGAAACCGCAATCCAGGCGCCATCGGCCGACCAGTTGGCAGCGGTGACTTTGAGATCCTGTGAAATCTTGTTTGCCTGCTTGCGCTCGAGACTGTAAACATAAAGCTCGGCTTTGCCGTTGCAGGTGGTGTAGAGAAAGAACTTGCCGTCTGGCGAAAAATCTTCGAAGGCCGCATCGGTCAGCACTCTTCTGACGCGGTCGCCAGCCTTGTTGAGCAGGTAAATTTCTGAGGTCATATCGGAGGTCTTGTTGGTGAAGCCGATCCAGCCGCTGGCTTCATTATAGCGCGGGAACATGATGTTGTTGAAAGCCGGTGTCAGGCGCAGTTTTTCTGTGCCGTCGGGGTTGATGACTGCCAGATAGTTGGCATCTGGTTCGGGCGAATCGATAAACAGTATTCTGCCTTCGGGCAGATCAGCAGCCTGAGCGGCGAAGCAAAACAAGGTCTGAATAAGCAACAGAGCAATCAGCATTTTCCTCTTCATGTTTCTACCTTTCGCGGAAGAAAAATCTGGTCAGGGTATGACCCTGACCAGAAGTATAAACCATTATCAAGCTGGCGACCAGCAGTTTTTAGGAGCCGTTAAACAAAAACCATGACAATGGTTTTTGCTTTTACGGCCCCTTA
>DAOQWI010000207.1:0-3557 GCA_035342015.1 Candidatus Ozemibacteraceae bacterium
GTTCTGCTGCTTCCGGTCTGCCTCAATATGGCAGGTTACGGAAACGACGTATTAAGATTTCTGGGGTTAATCTGATATGAAAGGCTTTACACATTTCATTTCCGGCATCGCCGTAGCAAGTTTCTTTCCGCAGGCTGTTCACATGGCCTCTCAAGAACAGTCTTTCATTCTCTGTCTCGGTGGTATCTTCGGCATCATGCCCGATACCCTCGACTTCAAATTCGCCCGCTACTTTCACAAGTCTGATTTCGAAATCAGACCAGATCCTGACAATCTCGACGCGAGAGTTATCGCTGAGGGTGTTGCCAACGCCATCAGAAAAGCAATCGCCGAAGGCCGAGGCACTGTGCAGCTGCACACCATGCAGCTCGCCTCGAACCGCTGGCGCAGCTACACGCTTGGCTTCGATTCGGCCACCAGTGAAGTCGTCGTCGAAATCGGCCCCGAAGTCGATACCGGCCAGATTCCGTTCGAAGGCACCGAGTTGAAAGACCCGGTCAGAGCCAATGCGCGCGTCAAGGTCGATTGCGAATTCTTCCAGCAGTTCGATAAAAAATCGCAGATCGCGATCATGACGGGCCCCTGTTTCGAATTCGTCAAGCGACCGACTGGCAAAGTCGAAATCGTCTTTCTGCCATGGCACCGCACCTGGTCGCACAGTTTCACCCTCGGTCTTCTGATAGCCCTGATTGTTGGTATTTTTACTTTCTTCACCGTTGCAGAAGGCCCAAATCCGGAGCTGTACACGATTCCTCGCTGGCTGCTCTACCCGCTTATAATTCTCTTCGGCTCTATGGTTCACATCATCGAAGATTCGACAGGATTCATGGGAAACAATCTGTTTTACCCGTTTACCAAAGACCGCACCAACGGCATGGGCCTGATGAGCGCCGCTGAAGCGATTCCAAACTTTCTTTTCGTCTGGTCGTCGATCATCGCGATTCTCTACAACCTCGACCGTTTCAGATGGGCACCACAGGATACCCCGCCCGGCATCGAGAACCCCTGGAACTTCTTCTTCTGGTTCTACTTTGTGCCGCTCGCAATAATGGCCTACTACTTCTTCAAAGGCAAACGGGAAAAAGCCGAGAAGAAAGAATCAAAAAACCGGCCGGTCGACTTCGACGGTCAGACTTCAGTCGAACGAGAAACCGACGCTTCGATCATCTGAGCCATGTATCAGAGTAAATTTCTGCTGAACCGGCAGAAGATCTACAACCCGCCGGAAATAAACACGGCAATCGCAAGTCACTTCGAACACCTTCCCGCGCCGCAGCGCGGGAGGTTTTTCTATCGCCTCGAATGGTACAAAATCGGGGTTGTTGTGCAGATGCTCGTTTACTCAGAAGTACGGCCGATGATGAAGATGATGCCTGAATGTCAGCTCATCGAAACGGGCGAGCTCGACAACCTGCCCCTGATTGCCGAAACCCTCGATTTTGCCATTTTCCTTGCGCCGCCAGCCGAAATAATGCCAGGCGACGAAATTGACGAAGCGGCAATAATAACCTGGCTGCAGAAGCAGCTGGGTAAAACAGCCACGATCATCAATTATGGCTTCGGCCCCAACAACTGCATCTATTACAATGAAGGGGGCGAAGACAGGCAGCAACAGACGGTAACGATCAAAGGTATTCTCAAAGTCTTAAACCGCGATGCTCTCGACCGCCTCCGCCAGAAGCCAATAGGCCGTGCCATAGAGCTTGGCTGCGGCCTTCTTTATCTGACGCCCTGAAAAATCCTAAAAAAAATAAAGGCAGCAGTGATTTTCACGTCATTCCCGCCCTTATACCAGGGGTACAGGCGGGAATTATGTCTACAGCTTAGATCCCTGCCTGTGCGCAGGGATGACTTATAAAAGCAGCAACCGCAGGTCCTCGGCCTGCGGTTGCTGGTAAATCACTTAGTTTCTGAAGCTACTGGTGGGGTTAGAGGCGGTGCCGTCGCTTTCAATTCAGCACTTTCGATGGGTGCGGCCTTGTTGGAGGCTTCGGCAGCCGGTGGCGCCTTGGCGCCGGTTTCGACCTTTTCGGCAACTACGGCTTTTTCAAGTGATAGTTTCTTACCTGCCTTTTTGTCAGATGTTCCCGTCCCGGACTTCCCTTTCAGCGTGTCTTTCAACTTCGTCGGTTTCTCGATTTCTGTATTTTCATCGTAAAAACTGACGAATGATTCTACATCATAGCGTTTTCCCTCGACGATGAGAATGCCATCGCCGGTTTCAGCCGATTTACCAGAAACAGCGGGTGCAGCAGTAGCGGCTTTTTTGCCGCTGACACCGCCGGCCGGTTCACCGACACGACCCAAACCCTTCTGAAACCCGTCGCCAAGGTCTGCTCCTGAGAAGCGACCGGCGAGAAATTCACGGGCCATACGGCCCCAGGCACTGTTCGGGTCTAATCTGGCATATTCTTCGAGGTATTTTTTGGTCTGAGCGGTTTCGCCAAGACTGTATGACAATGAAGCCATGTTCCAGAGCGATTCGAAATCAGAACGATCCCGCTGGTAAGTCTGAGTGTACCAGTAGAGAGCCTCGCGCTGCTGACCATTTTTCAGGCAGGTGACGGCAAGCTTGCGGGTGATTTTATCTGAGGTCGGGTTCGCGCGGTGCAGTCGCATCAGCACCGGAATCATCGCTGCCGATTCGCCTTTCTGAAACACCCTCGGGTGCAGCAGGTCTTCTGGCTGCATCAGATCGCGCTGTGGCGCGGCATGCACCGGTTGCTGCTTTTTCGGCGCAATTTTTGGGCGCGCTTTCGGCGCCGGCAGATTTTCAGAAATGTATTCGTCGCAATAACCGAGGTCCCTGACGAATTCCTGCAGATCGGGGTCGGCGCTGAGGGGCGCACATACCAGACCTAACAGGACAGGTAGCAATAATTTTTTCATAGGGTTTCCTGCAGATAGTTTTTAGCTGAAGCAGCCTCGGGTACTTTTTCGGCACAAATCGCTGATTTTTCAGCTATTTTTTTTATTTTTTTCAATAATATCACACCCGACCGCACTTTCGCCAATGGAACAGAATTTGCTTGCATAAAGCCGGCCAGAAGTGCGGAAAAGGCAGGCGCAACTCCGCAATTGCTCATGGCCGGCGATGAAACATGGAGGTTTCAGCTTATGCAAAGTCACTTATCAACTGCTGCGTTAATAAAGTTCGGTCGAGGCAACGGACCGGTCTATTACAATAATTTCACTCAAAGCAGCATTCCACAGACTCTGAAGCAGACTCCAGCCTGCGCGGGAGTAACAAACAAAAGCGGCAGCATCCCGGGCTTAGCCTCAGAATACAGAATCTCAATGCAATTGCCAAAGTTGATCCATAAGCTTGCGGCAGCTCTGATCGTTATTACGATTTTTTTTGCCAACAATCAGGCCTTTGCTGATCAGATTGTCATACCGCCGCTTTTAAGGGCCAACCAATACCCGGGCATGTCGACCCCCCTTTACCCGGGCTCAAATTCTCATACCGGCATTATCAACCACCCAGCTTATCCGGGCACGGTTACAAACCCGGGCAACACAGGCGGCAGTGGCAACCCGGCATACCCCGGCACCTC
>DAOQWI010000207.1:3657-5559 GCA_035342015.1 Candidatus Ozemibacteraceae bacterium
TACCCGGGCACCGGCGGCAACAGCGGCTACCCTGGCAACAGTGGCAACCCGGGTTATCCTGGCAGCGGCAACCCCGGATATCCAGGCAACAGCGGAACGCCCGCAACCCCTTCGAATCCGGGCGCTATCAGTGATTATAATCTTTACAATTATGGTCACAGCAAATATGCAGCCGGCAATTTTAACAGCGCCTTTATCTATTTCGACCAGCTGGTGAAACAGTATCCTGGCTCACAATATGCCGATGACGCCGATTTCTGGCGGGCAAAAATCAGGGCGGAACAGAAAAACCACCAGCAGGCAATCACGCTGTTTGCAAACTTTCTCAGAATCTGGCCGGCTTCTGATTATTATGCCGAGGCTCTTTACACGCTGGCAGAGACAGAAAAAGCCTTTGGCCGAATCAATTACGCAAACCGCAACCATCTCTTTGAGGCGGCCGGGCACTTTGCCGGTTACCAGCAGCGGTATCCGCAGAGCCCGAAGGCTTCCGAAGCCCTTTTCCAGACAGGCGAATGTTTTGAAATTTCAGGTGACTATAACAGCTCCAGGAGTTATTA
The DNA here is from genome assembly GCA_035342015.1 of Candidatus Ozemibacteraceae bacterium. Classification (GTDB taxonomy): domain Bacteria; phylum Muiribacteriota; class Ozemobacteria; order Ozemobacterales; family Ozemobacteraceae; genus Rifleibacterium. The sequence continues at coordinate 4,218 of DAOQWI010000207.1, forward strand.
TTATCGGGTTACACAAATATACCCGTATTCTGCAGCTGCAGCCAAAGCACGCGAAAAGCTCAGCGGCAGATACTGAAATCAAAACAGGAGCAACAGATGCAGTCATCCAAATTCCGCGCCGCGGTTTTTGCTGCGGTATTACTGGCATTCGTGCCATTTCTCGGCTTCGCATCAACGGCCTTCGATTTTTCGCCGCTCGAAAAGTCGGTCGTTGAAACCACTCTGGCCAACGGCCTCAAACTGATCATCATGCCGCGCCACGATGCACCGGTCATTTCGTTCGTGACCTGGGCCGATGTCGGTGGTTCAGACGACCCAAAAGAATACACAGGTCTCGCCCATATGTTCGAACACATGGCTTTCAAAGGTACCGAGACCATCGGTACTAAAGACAGCGCCAAAGAATTTCTGAAAATGGCCAAAGAAGATGCCATTTTCAAGCAAATCAGAGCAGAACGCCTAAAGGGGCGCCTCGCCAGCGAGAAGCTCATCGCTTCTCTGACGGTCGAATTCGAAAAAGCCATCGGCGAAGCTTATGAACTCGTCGTTCCCAATGAATTTGCCAATCGCCTGCAGAAAGAAGGCGGCTCGGAACTGAACGCCTGGACCTCACGCGATCAGACCGCCTACGTCGTCAGTCTGCCCTCGAACAAGATCGAATTCTGGATGGCAATGGAATCAGAACGCTTTCTCAAGCCCCGGCTGCGCGAAATGTATCGCGAACGCCAGGTCGTGGCTGAAGAACGCCGCATGAGCGTCGAAAACCGCCCGATCGGCAAGCTGGTCGAAGAATTCATCTGTACCGCTTTCAAGGCACACCCATACCGCAACCCGCTGATTGGCTATATGTCAGATATTCAGAACTATTCACGCGAAGCGGCACAGGCCTTTTTTGACCGTTATTATTCGCCCGGCAATCTGGTTGTCGCCATTGTCGGCGATGTTAAACCCGCCCATGCGATCGAGCTGGCAAATAAATACTGGGGCCGCATTCCGGCGCGCCCCCTGCCCTCGCGCGTTGCCACCGTCGAACCCGAGCAGACCGGTGAACGTCGCGTCAGTATTCAAGACCGCGCCCAGCCGGCAATGATGATTGGCTGGCATGTTCCAGAAGAGACCCACGCAGATTCACCGGCAATTCAGGCCTTCATCGATATTCTCGGTCAGGGCCGCACCTCTCGCCTGCACCGCCGCATGGTCAGAGATATGAAAAATGCCGTTTCGGTCAGCGCCTTCAGTGGCTGGCCCGGCAACAAATACCCGTCACTCGCCGTTGTTTTCGCTTACCCGGCTCAGGGCAAAACGAACGTTGAATGCGAAAAGGTCATTTATGAAGAACTCG
>DAOQWI010000208.1:0-5530 GCA_035342015.1 Candidatus Ozemibacteraceae bacterium
CATTTCAGAAATGGCTTTCATCGCTTCGGTTCTCACCAGTTCCCATTTGGCGAACGGGTGTGATTCGTGATAGCCTTTCTGAGGCGTGATCGTATAGATCTTGTCGAGCTCTGAAGAAATATAGAATTCAAGTTCTCCCAGGGCTTCGAGCTGCATGCCGGTTTTTTCCTGCAGCGCCCGGTGCGCCTTTTTAAGGATATTTTCAGGGGCAATGCTCAATGGCTGCCCGAATTTGTCATAGTATGAACACATTATGTCGAGGGCCGGAATCTCTGAAAACGGGTTGACAAAAGCTGTTCTATATCTGGGTACGACGTAAAGATCGCTGGCACTGGGGTCAACGTAGCTGAACAGGCTTGAGCCATCGACGCGCTCGCCTGTCGACAGAATTTTATCAAGGTGTTTGCGGTCGTTAATGATGAAATTGAGCAGTTTCAGTTTGCCGTCGCCGCCAACATACCTGAAATTGAGCATTTTGATGTCATTTTTTTCAATAAAATGAATGATATCTTTGCGTGTAAAGTCTTCTGGCTTTTTATCAAGAAAGCGCACCAGTTTGTTAGGGTTCAGAGAAACCTGACTGTCCATAATTTTCCTTCCTTGTGTTTGCAGAGTTTTTATTAGGTTACCCGGGTGATAATAACACGCTTTTTGTTCCGAATAAAAAAAAGTCTGTATCATTTTATACTGATACAGACCTGTGATTTGTTTAATTCTTTAGAATAATCAGCCGCCGAGGGCCTGCTTGACCTTGTCGAAGAATGATTTACCTGAACCGATGCCGGTGGCTTTAGATTCCGGGTCTTCTTCGGCAAGCTGCAGCAGCAGTTCACGCTGCTTTGAGCTGATTTCGGTCGGGGTGCGCACGAAAATCTTTACCAGCTGGTCGCCCTGGCCGCCGCGCAGCGATTTAACGCCGTAACCGCGCAGTCTGAATACCTTGCCGGTCTGAGTGCCTTCGGGAATCTTGATTTTGACAACACCCTTGAGTGTCGGCACTTCGATTTCGCCACCCAGCGCCGCCAGCGGAAAGGTAATATTCTTTTCGCAGATGATGTCATCACCGATGCGCTCAAAGAAATCATGCTTGCCGACAGAGATGAAAATATACAGACTTCCGCTCGGGCCACCCTTTTCACCGGGTTCGCCTTCGCCCGAAAGCTTGAGCTTGCTGCCGGTTTCGACGCCGGGCGGAATCTTCACGTCAAGCTTCTGAGTGTGCTTGTTGCGACCGGTTCCCTTACAGGTGTTGCAGGGTTTGTCGATAATTTCGCCTTCGCCCTGACACTGGTGACAGGTCTTCTGAATCGAGAAAAATCCCTGCGCCAGGGAAATGGTCCCGCGGCCTTTACAGACCGGGCATTGTTTTCTGCTGCTGCCAGGTTCGGCACCACTGCCGGAGCATGAGGTGCAACTGGTCGATTTTTGAATGGTTATGTTTTTGTCGCAGCCAAATACGGCTTCTTCGAACGTTATGTCGAGGTCGTAGCGAAGATCGTTGCCACGTCTTGGGCCACGACGCTGGCTGTTGCTGCCGCCAAAAAAGTCAGAAAGAATATCGCCGAAAATATCGCCAAACCCGCCAAAACCGCCCATGTCCTGGTAGTTGAAACCGCTCGGGTCAATGCCGGCATGGCCAAACTGGTCGTAGGCCTGACGTTTCTGCTGGTCAGAGAGAATCTGATATGCCTCGTTGATTTCTTTGAACTTTTCAACAGCCCCGTCGGTTTTGTTGACGTCAGGGTGATACTGGCGGGCAAGATTGCGAAATGCTTTTTTAATTTCGCCCTCGTCAGCATTTTTGGGTATCCCCAGCACTTCATAATAATCACGCTTGGCCATTAAAGTCTCCCTTACAGGTTATCAGTTTCTCTGTGCTTTGAATCAATCGGTAAAGCCTGTGGTGAAAATGGGCCGCAGGCAGTCAAAACTGCGCTGCGGCCCGTGTGGTATCAGTCAGCTTTTTTGAATTCTGCGTCTACAACGTTTTCGTCTTCTTTGTTGCCAGTCTGTGATCCGGCTGAACCGGTGCTGTCAGCGGGACCGGTGTGACCGGCCGCTCCGGCAGCGCCCTGCGCGCCGGGAGCATTTTTGTAGAGCATTTCACCAAGCTTCTGGGCAGTGGTCTGCAGCTGTTCGATCTTGGCTTTGATCTGTTCGACGTCTTTGGTTTCAAGAGCTTTCTTCAGCTCGCCGGCTTTGCCTTCGACTTCGTTCTTGAGATCGGCCGGAACCTTGTCGCCAAGCTCTTTAAGAGTCTTTTCGGTTTGATAGACGAGACTTTCGCCCATGTTGATGGTTTCGATGCTTTCGCGCTGTTTGGCGTCATCCTGAGCGTATTTTTCAGCTTCTTTGACCATGCGGTCAATGTCTTCTTTTTTCAGGCCGGAACTGTTGGTGATGGTGATCGCCTGTTCCTTGCCGGTGCCAAGGTCTTTGGCCGAAACGTTGACGATACCGTTGGCGTCGATGTCGAAGGTTACTTCGATCTGCGGAACACCGCGTGGTGCCGGTGGAATGCCAACGAGGTCGAAGCGGCCGAGGGTCTTGTTGTCAGCTGCCATCGGGCGTTCGCCCTGCAGGACATGCACTGAAACGGCTGGCTGGCTGTCTGAAGCGGTAGAGAAGACCTGACTTTTCTTGGTCGGGATGGTGGTATTTCTCTGGATCAGGGTGGTCATAACGCCGCCGAGAGTTTCGATACCAAGTGAAAGCGGGGTAACGTCGAGCAGCAGAACGTCTTTTACTTCGCCGCCGAGAATACCGGCCTGAATGGCTGCGCCCATGGCGACACATTCCATCGGGTCAACGCCGCGTTCGGGGTCTTTGCCGAAGTGGGTCTTGAGGAGGTTCTGAATGATCGGCATGCGGGTTGGGCCACCAACCATGATGATGTGGTCGACTTCACTGCGCTTGAGACCGGCATCGTTAAGAGCGTTGTCGATAGGGGGTTTGCAGCGTTCGACAATTGAGTCTACCAGTTTTTCGAGCTGTGATCTGGTGATGGTCATTACCAGGTGCTTCGGGCCATCCTGGGTGGCGGTGATGAACGGCAGGTTGATGTCGGTTGTCGTGGTGGTCGACAGCTCGATTTTGGCTCTTTCTGCAGCTTCTCTGACGCGCTGGTGGGCCATCGAGTCTTTTGAAAGGTCGATGCCTTCGGCTTTTTTGAATTCGTTTTCGATGTAGGAAATGATCAGGTTGTCCATGTCGGTGCCGCCGAGTTTGGTGTCACCGTTGGTAGAAAGGACTTCGAAGACGCCATTGCCGAGTTCGAGAATGGTGACGTCAAGGGTCCCGCCGCCAAGGTCGAATACCAGAATCTTGCGTTCGCCTTCTTTGTCGAGGCCATAAGCAAGAGCGGCAGCAGTCGGTTCGTTGATGATGCGCTTTACTTCGATGCCGGCGATCGCGCCAGCGTCTTTGGTGGCCTGGCGCTGAGCGTCATCGAAATAGGCTGGAACGGTGATTACGGCGCCGGTAACCTTGTCGTTCAAAAAGGCTTCGGCGTCAGCTTTGATCTTCTGAAGAATGAAGGCTGAGATTTCCTGCGGAGTGTAATCTCTGTTGTCGATTTTGTATTTGTCTTTGGTACCCATTTTGCGCTTGGCAGCGATTACAGTACGGTCGGGGTTGGTGGTTGCCTGACGTCTGGCCGGCTCACCGATCAGGCGCTGCCCGTCTTTGGTAAAAGCGACAACACTCGGAAAAGCTTTGCCGCCGATCGAATTACCTTCGGCGCTCGGGATGATAACTGGTTTGCCACCTTCGATAACCGAAGCGGCTGAGTTGGAAGTACCTAAGTCAATACCTATTACCCTGGACATATAATTCCTCCTGTCTGTTTTTAACAGTTTATTTCTGGTTGATTTCTACCTTCGCGGTGCGAAGCACGCGATCTTTGAAGGTATAGCCCTTTTCAAAAACGGTGAGTACGGTTTCGTCATCTTTATCTTCTACGGTGCGTTTACAGAGAGCTTCGTGAAAATTCGGGTCAAATTTGCTGCCTTTGGCTTCGATGCCTTTCAGGCCCTCTTTTTCGAGCATGTCGGAAAACTGAATTGAAAACATTTCGAGGCCATCCATGACCTTTTTGTCGACGTTGATCTTGTAAATCTGTTCCAGAGCCTTGTCGAGAGTGTCGAGAACCGGCAGAAGCTTTTTGAGAAAGTCTTCGACGCCGCGGCCACGGGCTTCGAGCTGCTCTTTGGCCGTGCGGCGCTGCAGATTCTGATAATCTGCAAGAGCCCGGAAATAGCGATTTTTCATTTCTTCGAGCTCTTTTGCCAGGTCACGACTCTGAGCCTGGTTCTGCCCCTGGGTCTGTTCCTCAGTGCCGGCAGTGGTCTGTTCCTGCTGCTGATTTTCTTCGGCAGGCTTCTGGCTGGCTTCGTTCAGTTCAGGATTTTCGGCAGTTTTTTCGTTTTGCGTCATAATCTGGAATTCACCCTATTAGTTAAGTTTCAGCTTTTGTCTGATTCAGGGAAATTTCTGTCACCAATCAGCAGCTGGCTGAGAGTGTTCGAAAGTCTTGCGAGAGTTGCAACCACGCGACTGTAGTCCATGCGCAGCGGGCCGATCAGGCCGATTTTACCGAAGGTGCGGTTGGGGCCGCGGTAGCGGGCCGTGACAAAAGACATGTCTTTTATGGCGAGCCCGGAATCGGAGCCTATGTTTACCACAATTTCCTGCTTGCTTTCAAGTGATTTAGCCAGAAGTTTGAGCAGATTTTCCTTCTGGTCGAGCAGACACACCATCTGTTTCAGTTTTTCGGGTTCGTTGAACTCGGGCTGATCAAAAAAGTTGAGAAAACCTTCGAGAAAAATAGAATTGGTATCGGGGTCGGTGACCGCGTTCTGAACCTGTTTTACCAGTTGAGAAAGCAGATTGTTGTAGCGTGACAGTATCTGCCTGGTATTTTCGATAAAATTCTGTTCATACTGGTGATACTGCTGGTGGCATAGCTGAGCATTGAGAAGAATCGAAAGCTTTTCGAGCACATCATCGGAAGTGGCGGCCGGAATATTAACCACCTGATCGTTGATGTTGCCGCAGTCGTCTACGGTTACCAGCATTGCCTTGGTATCGAGAATGCGGAAAAGTCTGATCGAGCGCAGGTTGCTGTGCTCCTGCTGCGGGGCAAGAAGCACACCCGCCAGTTTTGTCTGCTGGCAGGCGCATTGTACCGCTGATTTTAAAATGTCCTGCTGGCGCAGGTGCGTTTCGCGCGAAATGCTGGCAATTCTGCCGATCAGAGATTCTTCCAGCTGGCTGATGCGCTCAAATTCAATGAGAAAATTAACATAGAACTTGTAGCCCTTCTCAGTAGGCACGCGGCCGGCAGATGTGTGTGGCGAATAAAGATAACCCATCAGTTCGAGATCAGCCATTTCGTTTCTGATGGTGGCGGGCGAACATGAAAGTCGACTGGAACGCGACAGCGTGCGCGAACCCACAGGGATACCGGTTGAGATAAAGGCATCGCAGACTTCGCGCAGAACGGTTTTCTGGCGGTCGTTCAAGGCCAGGC
>DAOQWI010000209.1:0-5503 GCA_035342015.1 Candidatus Ozemibacteraceae bacterium
ACTTACTCCTATAAGCACTCGATCATTCATACTTTTTAACTGTGTTGAAGATTACTTTCGTAATCCGCAAATCCATTTAAAAAGACCTTTAATTGGATGTGTTCATCGGATATTATTTTCAAGGATCTTTGTGACTTTTCGGTCACCCCCGCCGTGGCAGGAAGTTCAGTTTATCAAATCTGCTCAAACATGTCAACAAAAATGTACACAAAAATCTTTTGCTTTTAAATCAACCTGAATTCCCACATTGCATGCGGATCAGACAGTCATACTCACCCAGGAGAACAATCCCATGGACTTTAAAATTTTAGATTTTTAAACATATTCAGGGTAAGGACAGACAAATCGGACAGTGGAGAAAAACCATGAAAAAGATATCAATGGTTTTAGTTCTGCTGCTTCTTGTGGCAATCACGCCATTATACGGTCTTTACTGTATCGATTGCGGCAGATCGCTGCCCGACCGGGCAAGATTCTGCCCGTGGTGTGGCAATTCAGCAGCAAATGGGGCTTCAACTCCGACCGCAGCCATGGAAACAGCACTGCAGCCCGGCAATAGCCGCAGACTGACGACTGGCGTTTCCCCGGCTGACTATCTCTATGTCGGCCAGTTCGAGGAAGTTCTCAGAAGAAATGACCTGGCCGCGGTTATGAGCGAAGTTCGCGATTACTGGCGCCTCAACGACATTCAGGTCGCCAGAGTGACCTCAGCACGATCGCAGTTGAACCCGTATCAAAGGAAAATGCACGACCTGCATGCCAGAAAATTCGATCTTCTCAATAATTATCTGGAAGCCTGGCGCCGCGAAACCGAAGGCCGTGACCGCGCCAGAGCAATTGCCGAAAAACAGCGGGCCGCCTTTGCTGTTGCTCAAATCAACCTCGCCATCGATGAACTGGTTACGGGTAACGGCACTCAGAGCTCTTTCAGGCGCGTCGAATCGATCGAACGCCGCATGCGCGAAAGCACTCAGAATAGCCGGGTTACGGCCGGCTATCTTGTCGTCGGTGAACGACGGTTGCCCCGTGGTGAACCAATCTGGGTAATCGAAGTCGTCAGCAATTTCGCCAGAATCATGCACATGGGTGAAAGCAACTCTTCTACGCCGCTGGTTGGCTGGGTCACCCTTTACGATCTTGAACGGCGAACCAACTGGCGGCCCGACCCGGCAATTTTTCATGCGCCGCCTTCGAAGCCACTGGCATTTTCGGCCTTGCAGCAGAACCCGACCCGAGTGGTTATTTTCAGTGAAATCACCAATCCGCGGCACGACTATGATCGCAGACGTTATCTGCGTGCCCGCCGGCGCGCCCACAAGGGAACTTCTGCCAGAATAATCCGAACCCGCGTTCACAGACCTGGCCATGTTCAAGACCATCAAAGAAAACAGCCCCAACGCAAGCATCAGCCGGGGCACAGCCCACGTCCCCGCATCCACGGCCATCATCGACCGTGAAGCCCGAAGCTTTAAAGAACGACCGACCGGCAGAGAATTGCAAATTCATCCTGCGATGGCATATGCTTTTTAACAAAGGGTGGAAAACCCCTGTCAAACTCTTCAGCGGCATTTTTATCAAAATTGTAAACTTCGCTGCCATGATAAATCCAGTCACCGTCCGGCCATGGTTGCTTCTGCAACGGTAGAACCAGCATACAGGTCGGGTATCTTCCTTCTGAAACCGCGACCCTGAAATCTTTGCAACCCTTGAACCCGTGCTTAACGTAGTTTGAAGGGCTCCCAAAAATTACAATTGCCCGAATGCCTTTAGCGGCCGCCAGCTCAACCGTATGCCTTATCAACTGGCTGCCAACGCCCTTGCGCTGATATTCCGGCAACACACTTACCGGGCCGAAAGTCAGGGTTTCGAGTCTTTCGCCCTTTTCGTTAACCAGATGTGACCTGGTGTACATAATGTTTGCGATAACCCGGCCCTCATATTCAGCGACAAAATCGAGATCAGTGCAGAAATCCGGGTGCGAACGCATTATATGGGCCAGATAATGCTCATCGCAACCAGGCATATGCAGGTTCCAGAAGGCCTTGCGGGTTAGCTCTTCGACGCGGCGATAGTCGCCCTCACTTTCGGGCCGGATATTGATATTCATAAGTGTCTACTTCTTGTCCCGGATTTCGAAGCAACCACTAGCTTCGTTAAAAATCAGGTTCGGCATATTTTTATCGAGCCAGTCAGTATAAAACCAGATTATTTCGCGATAAGCCTTTGGGTAAGCCTTAGGATCACGACCGATAAAGGGTTTGTAGCTTACTCCGGTCAGTCTGGCGAGTGCATTATAGCTGTGATAGCGAATCGGATACAGGCGGTCTGACAAACCGGCGATCAATTCTTTCAGACATCTCGGGTCAGATGCGGGCGTAATGTTATAACCGGCGGCCACAAAGCCATCAGCAATCATCTGCTCACGTGGTTTCGCGCCATTCACCGCCAGCCACTCCTTGAGATTGTTCCTGGCGATCGCAAAAGGCTTCTCGTAAAGAGTATCATCCGGCTGTTCAAATTGTGGCGCGCGGTCTCTCTTTATAACAATAGAAAACCCGAGGTAATGATTAATCACGAACTCAATGGCAGTACCGGCTTCAACCACAAGCGAATGGCCAAAACTGTTGATGCCATCGACATGGGCATTCTCGATGACGCGCTGCAGAACTTCAATAACCCGCAGATCGTCACAGGTAATGAGGCCGACGATCAGGTTGCGGTAAAAACCTCTCCTGTCGTAGTCTTCGGATTCAATCTTAGAGAGAGTCAGAATGGCATCCGGGGAAAATTCCTTCTCTGCCCGGGCAAGTATCGCATCTTTCGCGGCCTTTCCGTCAATAGCAACGAGAAGTTCGAGAAGCTTGCTGGCTCTTTCAGATGCCGTTTCTGCCGAAAAGGCCTTAACGAAAGGCTCGGCCGGTAACTGACTGCCAGACTCGCGCAGGTTTTTAAGAACAATATCAACGAAACGCCCCTTTTCAAAAAGCTCTAATTGAATTTTGAGAGCTTCTTCAGATGTATCTGACATGCAGCGAAGAGCATTTTCGGCCGCATTTTCGTCGCTGCCTCTGATCAGCTTGACCAGTTCAGGGAAAACGGTCGCCCGGTCAGGACACTCCCTCAGATAGCCAGCAACATAGCGCCCGTCTCTCGGGTCTTTAAGCAGAGAAAGTGCTTCCTGAACCCTCTGTGCCGCGAATATTTTCGCCTTTTCTTCGGGGAAAAACTGCGAACGGCCCATAGCAGTGAAAGCATTGCGGGCAATCTCAACAAAAAATTCAGGCAGTTTTTTACTATCAAACAGCTGCAGGAAGAACTTTTCGGCCCGATCATTGTCGCCGATGCGCCGGCAGGTTTCGGCAAGCGTCAGAGTCAGCTCAATTTTTTCCTGTTCCTGCAGTTCAGCCTGAGTAAGAGCTTTCTCAAGCCACTCAGCAGCTTTAGCCTGAAATCTTGCCTCTTCCTTCATGGAGAATCTTATCGCTTCTGCTTCACGGGCTATCTGGCCGGATTTGTCGGCCGCAAGCGCCCTGACGATAAAGTTTTCGGCCTGCTGATTTTCACCTGAAGAGCGGAAAAGCTTTGCAAACATCATGTAGGCCGCAACCTGCTCAGCTTCAGGAATCTGCAATTCATCAACCCGGGCGGCAGTTGCCGCAAGGATTTTAAGCATATCGCCGGCCCTGTTTTCTGAAGGCTTGATTTTTCGTGAATTATCATCAAGAGCCTGAAAGAGTGTTTTACACTTTTCAGGCGAAATTTCCGTCAAAGGCGCGGCTTCGGAAGCGACATCGATCAGGCCGAGGTGTCGGCAGGTCCATGCCGCGTTAAGCCAAAGTCTGCCTGTCTCTAGCGCCGGCTTTTTGCTCATTTCAGCAATCCGGGCGGCTACTTCATAGCGGGTCTGCGCCGGAATCGCGTCGTAGCGATTTTCCGGCCCTTTTTTTTCAACTTTAATATCATTTGCCAACCAGCTTTTCAGCTCATTTTTTCTGGTATCAGAGAGTTTTTCTTCAAACTCGTCGCTGTAGCCGCAGAAGTTGCACACCGGACACCCCCAGATCATGCTCATCAGCGGCGAATAACCCCTTGCATTGGAGCAGAGATCTGAATCATATCCACCCAGGTTGTTTGTTGACATCAGCTTGGATGCGGAAAACTGGTTGGCACAGACAGGGCACACAGCCTCAACAGTTTTCGAACTGGTCGCCAGACAGGTATTGCTGATAATAAGCAGCACAAAAGTTAAAACCAGATGTATGCTGAAAATTCCTCTAAGTTGCTTCATTGTTTCTGCTCCTTTTAATCTTTTTTAATGGGTCAGTTTACCCCTCTTTTTTTTGCGACGGAAATATCTTTTTGCTCTTTTTCCAGTGCCAATTTTTGCCGGTCTTTGATGTCTTTCCACAACTCGCCGTTTTCGATGCCGGAAATTCGCTCTTCGTATTTTCTGCAGGCACGCTGCAGGACATTTTCAACACTGATGCCGTGGCTTTTTTCGAGCGCGGCCAAAGCGTTCAGGTAATCCCAGAGAACGTCTCCCAGCTCATCTTCAAGATAACACTGGCGCCCCGTAGACAGTTCCGCGCAGACTTCTGCTATTTCGTTGTTCATTTCGCCAAGATAGGTTCCGGCACCTTCCGACCATTTGCTGTCAGCATCGATAACTGCCTTTCTGCGGGCAATCAGCAGCAGGGTTTCAAAATGGTTCATTCAATTACCTCGTTATAAAAACACCCATCCATTTACAAACAGACAATTATTGATTACTGCAGAAACAAAGTTGAACCGGTTCGTCGGCCCGGTCTATCAGTCGGGTTGCTTTTTCTCCAGCGATTCGCTTCGCTCACAAGCTTACGAAAAAGCAATCCCGACTTCTCCCCGTGCCTACATTACAAACGATTCTGCTTTCGATTTGCAGTTATCAATAATGCCCCGGAAACTTTTCCATGCGGATATCCTGCCACATTCGCCCATTCCAGAAGGTAAAGTCTTTAATTCTACCGATTTCGGCATATCCCATTTTCTGGTAAAGAGCGATTGCCGGCTTGTTGAATTCGAAAACGCCAAGTTCAATCCGCTTTAATCCGGCATCGAGAATCTGTTTTTCAAGAAACTGCATAGCCTTAACGCCGATTCCCCTGCCTCTGGCTTCTTTTTCTCCAATCGTTATGCCGACCCAGGCGGTTCCTTCAACTTTCTTGAAAAGTTGCGGCGGGTCGATCTGATAGTTAATTTCTCCAACCAGTTTTCTGCCAGAATAGATCAGAAAGATAGTATTGCGTTCAAGCCGGCGCGCAAGCGCTTCAACCGTCACAGTCTCGACCTTTTCAATATCTTCCTGGCTTTGGTTCGGTCGCGAAAATGGAACCAGCTCCAAATCGCTTTCCCAACGCGTGAATGCCGCAGCAATTTCTTCAGAAGGCTGTTTAAGCTGCAAAAAACTGATTTTTTCCATGCGGGTATTCCTTTTTCTTCTACGTGCCAGCAACAGGTCGCAATG
>DAOQWI010000210.1:0-5491 GCA_035342015.1 Candidatus Ozemibacteraceae bacterium
ACACTGGAAGCACAATCACGTCGCCTGGGGACTTTCACTTGGAGTTATAGGTGTTCTGGCCTGCTGCCTTGCCTGGTTTTATCTCTATGCCTGGCTTGAGCCGGTATCCTGGTTCGGCCTGAAAGGAATCGGCAGCGCGGCGAATATACCCTTTTTAATAATTTTAGTAATGTTTCTACAGCTCTTCACTTCGCCATTCGAAAGCCAGATCAGCCAGTTCATGGAAAGGCAGGCTGACCGCGCTGCTCTTGAGCTGACTGGTCTGCGTGATGTTTATGTTAACGCCCAGATCAGACTGTCGAGAGACAATAAATCAGATCTGCTGCCGCACCCATTCAGGGTATTCTGGCTTTATACGCACCCGCCGGCAATTGAACGCATAAAAGCGGCGCAATAAAAAACCGGGCTGTCTGATTTCTCAGGCAGCCCGGTTCGTATAAGGTTCAGATAATGCTTTCCTGGTTGTTGAGAGAAAGAATCAGGCTGCTGACGTTGAATTCTTTTTTGAAACGGTTCGAGAAATCGACAATCTTCACCACCTGATCGTTCAGGCTCCACTTTGAAGTATGACCGGTCAGAATGTGATACAGACCGCCGTGCCGGGTAACCGGGCCCTGAACTTCGACGTTTTTGAGTGTCTGTGAAAACTCGGCAACACCGCTTTCAACCCAGCGTCTGGCAAGTTCTGCTCTGGCCGGTTCGTCGTCGAAGGTCGGCATGAAAAGACCGATGCTCTGGTCGAAAAGAACCTTCATTGTCTGTTTGCGGCAGACCTTGCTCAGCGGGTGGTCGGGAGACGTCTGAACGAGCAGCTGTGCTTCGGGATCACGTTTGCCCTTAAGCTCCTTGCAGAACGGTATCTCGAAGCTGATTCTTTCGTGATCCTTTTCGGTTATCAGGCTTTCCTGGGTCGGGTCGTCGGTCATGTGGTTGACGCCAAAAACGATTTTTTCAGGGGCGACTTTCCAGCCGCGCCGGGTTTCGTCGAAATGGTCCATCAGACCGGCGATCGAGACGTTTTTGCTTGAGATCAGATAGATGATCTTGTCGCAGTTCTGCACGATTTCCTTGGTGACTTTGGTGAACATCGAGCTGGAGTCGACGACCACGTATTCATAATGTTCCATGACCGTCTGCATGAGTGAGAAGGTATGGAATTCCTTGAGTCTTACGTCTGTAAGGCCATTTTCCTGTGGCAGCAGGGTTAGAAGTCCGCAATCGGTTCTCACCACATATTTTTTCAGATCGGTGATCTTTTCGCGGTCGATCAGCTCGTCGATGATGCGTGAACGTTTTTCGACGCCGAGACTGCGGGCGACTCTTTCATCGCGCAGATTCGGGTCATAGAGCAGTACATCGCAGCCAAGTTCTTTTTGCATCGCCATAGCGAGATTGCGGGCAAAAAGACTTTTACCGGAAGAAGTGTCGGGGCCAAGAACCGCATAGACATTGTGCATTTTGGTCTGGGCCGAGCCGATATTGGTTTTTGACAGGCGGTTGCAGAGAGTTCTGATGATACTCAGAGAAACGCCGGGACTGGTTTTTAGAAGGTTGTGAAAGCTGTCTTTGTTGATTCTGATTACTTCGGTTTCGGCAAGAGCGACTGCCGAAGCGGTGCGCGGTTCTTCGGTAAGAAGTGCCATTTCGCCAAAATATTCGCCAAGTTTGAGATGGGTAAGCACCTTGCGGCCGCCTTTGCCGTCATCGCAGAAAATCTGAACAATGCCGGATTTGATGATGAACATTGAATCAGCCTGCTGCCCTTCTTTGCAGATGAAGGCGTCTCTGACGAAATTGACAACTTCGGCCTGTTTGCTGACATTGCGAAGTTCTTCCTCTGAAAGCTCTGAAAAAAGCGATACAGCCTTGAGAAAATCAGTCTGAACCATGGTTGCTCCTCTATGTTTCTATAAGCACATGCTACAAACAGCAGGCAAAACTGTCAATCCTGATCAATCACTTTGAAACGGGTCGCGGGTTCGATACTGCAGCGCCTCAGCAATATGAGGGATCTGCACTTCTTTGGCTTCTTCGAGATCGGCAATGGTGCGGGCGATTCTGATAACTTTATCATAGCCGCGGGCTGAGAGCGCAAATTTGCGGGCAGCGTTCAACAGAATGTTGTGTGCTGCGTCGCTGATCTGGCATATCTCGTTGAGGATTTTGCCGGGCAGATGGGCGTTGAGAAACTCACCGGCTTTTGCGTTGCGCTGCTTCTGAAAACTTCTTGCTGCAATTACGCGCTTTCTTATGGTTTCAGAAGTTTCACCGGTGGGTTTCCCTGCCATTTCTTCGGGTTTGAGTCGCGGCACCTGAACCTGCAGGTCAATACGGTCTAGCAGTGGCCCCGAAATTTTCTGGCGGTATTTGGCCAGTTGACCGGCTGAACAGATGCAGTCATGCCCGGGGTCAGTAGAAAAACCACATGGGCACGGGTTCATTGCCGCCGCGAACAGAAAGCGGGCCGGGAATTGACATGTCTGTGCGGCCCGGGATATCGATACGGTGCCTGAAGTCAGCGGTTCGCGCAGCACTTCAAGCACCGATTTCCGGAATTCGGGCAGCTCGTCGAGAAAAAGCACCCCGTGATGGGCAAGCGATACCTCACCCGGTGCCGGCACACGGCCGCCGCCGATCAGAGCAACGTCAGAAATTGTATGGTGCGGGTCGCGGAATGGCCTGTTTCTGATCAGGCCAGCACCAGGCGGCAGCAGGCCCTTGATGCTGTATACGCGTGTAACATCGAGCGCTTCGACAAAGTCAAGCGGTGGCAGTATAGTGGGCAGCGCTTTTGCCAGCAGTGTCTTGCCTGAACCGGGTGGACCGGCGAACAGAATGTTGTGGTTGCCGGCGGCGGCGATTTCAAGGGCCCGGCGTGCCATTGCCTGTCCTTTGATGATAGACATGTCGGTGGTGTGTGCAGGTTCGGGGGGCGGTTCGTGATGGCTTGAATCTCTATTTTCGGGCAGCAGTGGCGTGGCCCCCGAAAAGGCGGAAATCAGTTCGGCCAGGCTTGAGAATGCCAAAACTTCCAGGTCTGGAACGACAAGCGCTTCGCGGGTATTGGTCTTTGGAATGACTATACCTTTGTAGCCGAACTGCAGCGCCATCAGGGCTATCGGTAGAATGGCTCTGGTATGGCGAAGTTCACCATTCAGGCTGAGTTCTCCGGCAAATAGATATCTGGCGACCGGCTCAGCGGGCAGTTGCCCCAGCGAAACCAGTATCGAGACTGCGATCGGCAGGTCGAAGCCGGAACCTTCTTTTCTCAGGTCTGCGGGGGCGAGGTTAATGATTATTTTGCCGGCAGGAAGGTCGCAGCCAGAGTTTTTCATTGCTGATCTGATACGCTGACGTGATTCTGATACTGAAGTGTCTGGCAGGCCAACGATGTCGAAGCCGGGCAGACCTCCGGCGATATCGGTTTCAACTGAAACCGGCAGAGCCTCAAACCCATCGATAGTGGCGGCAGATATCTGTGAAAACATCTGGTACTCTCACGCTCTTTCCTGAAAATATTGTTGCATCTGGTGGTATTATTGTATCATATTAAAACAGCAAAAAAAGAAAGCAACAATGAGGACTGACCATGTCAGCTGAAAAAACGGAAAAGGGTCTGAAACCACAGAATGAATTCTTTACCGACGCACAACGTGATTTTAACGGTGCGTTCGAGGATGCCCTGCTGCTTGAGCGCTTTGACGCCGCCCAGGCTCAGCTTGATGAACTTAAAAAGCAGAATGGCGAAACGGCCGCCTATTTTTATCGTCTCGGTCGTTTGCGCGAAAAACAGGGTCAGAAAAAGGAAGCCTACGAATATTTTCGCCGTCTGTTTTTCGAGTGGCCTGTATTCATGCATGATAAGTATGATTATGAGCGCTTTCGCCAGGATGTTATCCAGGATAGCCTTAATAAATGCCGGGCCCAGTGGAACCAGTTGATCGCGAAAACTTCAAGATTTATTGAAGAGAACCCCGATGCGCATGACCGTGATAATACTGCGCCATTCGCAAAGGCTTTCTGGCACTCGCATCGCGAAGACCTTGAGGGGTTGGCTCGATCTTATATTGCCATTCTTGATTTTGAACCGAATGAAACTGCGGCAATTCAGGCGCTGGTGCAGATTTACACTGAGCTTGGCGACGTAGAGCATCAGAGTTTTTTTCAGAATCGCCTGACCGACGCGCGCCGGTACTGGCGTGATCTCACTGAGACCCGTTCGCAGGCAACCTGTGCTGCGGCAAAGAAACACGAAGAAAGTGCTCATTATGACGCGGTGATCGAAGTCGTAAATCTGGGACTCGAGACAGACCCGCTGCACCCCGATCTGCTGCTTGCCAAGGCAGAGGCGCTGCAGAAGTTGAAACACCTCAAGGAAGGGCATGCTTGTGTTCTGGCGGTTCTCAAGAATAACCCGAACAATTCGCGGGCACAGCGTTTGAAAAAAGCTCTTGAAGCCCAGGTTTTCGATATGAATCTCAAAGAAGGGCTCGACCTGCTCAGCAAGGCTGAGCTCGAAAAGCCCGGCAGTCAAGGCCAGATTTCCAAGGTCGAAAGTGCGCTCAGCCGTTTTCTCGACGCCATCGCCTTTGACGGCAACAACCTGACGGCCCTGGCCGGTGTTTATCGCTGCCATATCAGATCAGCAGAGCCTTTGAAGGCCCAAAAAACCATGGAAAGAATCAGGCAGATCGATTCGACCTTCGATGTTTACTCAATTTTCAGAGATAAAGCTGAAAAAGAAGAGAAGGATGAACTCTGTTTCGTTGCCACCAGGGTTTTTGGCAAAGAACACCCCGAAACGATTTTTCTGCGCGGCTGGCGAGATAATTGCCTGCGCCATTATCGACCCGGCAGGGTTTTTATCAGCCTATATCGCAGGGTTGGCCCGGCATTGGCAAAATTGCCACCCGGCAGCGATGTTCTTCGCCTGAGCCGGATGGCAATTTGTCTGTTGACTGGGTTTTTGAGAACTCTATTACATTTTACCGGCCGCCAGGGCCAGTTTGATTGAATTGATACGGGTCTGGCGATCGTCAGAACGGGAGAGCATTACTACCGGGCAGCGGGCGCCGATGATCATGCCGCCGGCCGGTGTGTTGCCGAAATAAAGCAGGGTTTTGCCCAGAATATTGCCGGTGTCGATATCAGGAGCGATCAGAATGTCGGCGCGGCCGACCACTTCGTTGAACAGGCCCTTGTGATGGGCAGATTCAAGAGAAATGGCGTTGTCGAGAGCCAGCGGGCCGTCAACGATGCAGTCTTTGCCGAACTGACCACGTTCGCCCATTTTGGCGAGAACAGCGGCGTCAAGAGTGCTCTGAATTTTCGGGTTCACTTTTTCGACAGATGAGAGAACCGCAACGCGGGGAACATCGCACCCGAGCTTTTTGGCGAGCGCTTTGGTATTGTTGATCAGCTCGATTTTTTCTTCGAGGGTCGGGTGGGGGAGCATGCCGCCGTCGGTGAGAAAGCGCAGGCTGTTTTCCCA
>DAOQWI010000211.1:0-5467 GCA_035342015.1 Candidatus Ozemibacteraceae bacterium
TACCCAGTGCTTTTTGAAGAGCAAATAAAAAATAAGCAACGGGCAAAGCAGTATCAACGAAAGAAACAGTTCAGCTGACTCAGGCAATTACTGGTTCTCCCTGGTGAATACCGCCTGATAAAGGCTTCTTCCCTGGCTGGTCGTGGCATGAAAAACAAAACCGCTGCAGTCGGCGTTCCAGACCGGCCGGAAACATTCGGCTCCGGCGAGAAGCTTGAGAGCAGTCTCTTTGCCGGTCGCAAGCTCATGCAGATAAATGACATTCTTACTGCCGTCCATGCTTTCTGAGCGGGTGAACGTCAGGTATCGACCATCGGGCGAAAGGTCGGCAAGCCAGTTGCGCTTTGCCGACGAAACAAGCGTCTGCGGCTCGCCAAGAGGCTCGAGAGTAACCTTCATTATCTGTGAATTTTTCAGCGGTTCTACGATTCTGGTAAAAACCAGTGTTGAACCATCTGGCGACCAGCGCGGCTCGCGGTCATCGTGTTCACCGCTGGTAATCTGCATCAGATTGCTGCCATCGATGCCAGCCAGCCAGACATCATTATTGCCCTTGCGGTTTGAAACAAAAGCAATCATCCGGCCATCAGGCGAAACTGCAGGCATCATGTTTTTGCTGTTACCGCTGGTCAGGGGCATGCTGTTGCCAGATTTGCGGTCGTAAATGAAAATATGCTCAGGCTTGCTGCTGTCGCTCGAAAAAACGACCATCTGGTTATCAGGGGTTGTTTCCGGTGTCCAGACATTGCCGGGCCAGGCAAAGACCTGCTCTGCTTTTCCGGAGCCGGCAGGATGGCGGCGAAAACACTGATAAACCGAAGCACCGCCTGACTTGAGGCGATTGGAGGCAAAAATCAGCTCTGAGCCGTCGCGGGCCATAAAGCCATGGTAATCAGAGCCGGGGCTTTTCTCAAGAACGTCGACCTTTTTGAACACCAGCTGACCCGGCGGAAAAGTCTTCTTTTCCGCTGATGTGTGATTGCCCGATACCGGATCGGCAGAAGCGGTGGCAACATCAGAGACCGGCTCAGAGGCGACAGAGCTTTCTGAATTGCCGGAAACGGCCTGCGAAACAGAAGCCGGCACCGAAGCGCTGTCAGACGCACCTGCAACCAGACTTGCAGCTGTCGCATCAGAAATTTCCGGTGTAGATGAGCCTGTGAAATTCATAGAAAACGAAGCGCCGGCATTGACCGATTCGGTTGCTGCACCAGTCTGATTTTTGCCGGCATTTTCGCCTGAAGAATCGATCTGAGTATCTGAAGCGACATGCTGGCCAGGCGAACCAGACCCATCGGTAAAGGCGCCAAGGAAGGAATGCTCCCATGCCTGCCCTTTGAAAAAGAGCGAATCGAAAAGGCTGCCGGCAACTGCACCAGCGAGGAAGATGAAGAGGCCGAGAATCATTCTTCTGCGATAGCGCTGGCGCCGCTTCTGAGGGGTGTCGCATTCGGGGCAGTTTACCACCCTGGCCGGCAGCTTCTTTCCGCATTTGAAACAATACATTTGGCATCTCCTTGAAAAAATAGCAGCTGCATTATACCCTATTCTGCCACCTGTTTAAATAACCCGCAGGCGTTTTTTTCAGGGGTAATCTCAATATTTCCAATCAGGAAGCATATGCAGAAGAAACAGATCGGTCAGTTGTTTATAGTCGGCTACCAGGGCGAAGAGCCATCAGACGAATTTCTGTCTTTTGTTGAAGAATGGGGTATTGGCGGCGTCATCGTCTTTGCCAGAAACCTCACCGATCCAGAAAAGCTTCCTGGTCATATTAAAAAGATTTCTGAAGCCGCCGGCCAGAAGATTTTCGCCTCTATCGACCAGGAAGGCGGTCTGGTCATGCGTATCCTAAGCCGCGGCAGTCTGTTTCCGTCGGCCATGGCTCTGGCTGCAACCGGCAGCACAGAACTGACCGAAGCTTCGCACTACGCCATGGGCAAAGAAATGCTCAGTCTCGGCCTGAACTGGAACCTGGCACCGGTTCTCGATATCAACCATCCCGATAACCCGGGAATTGGCGCCCGTTCGTTTGGCGATCGGCCGGAGCAGGTGGCCCGGTATGGCAGTGCTGCCATTCGCGGCCTGCAGAAGGCCGGAGTTCTTGCCTGCGCCAAGCATTTCCCCGGCAAGGGTCATGCCCAGGTCGATTCTCATCTCACTCTGCCGGTTATCCCCTACTCTGCCGAACATCTGCACTCTTTCGAGTTATTGCCGTTCAAAAAAGCCATTGAAGCTGATGTAGCTGCAATAATGACGGCGCACGTCTTTTTTCCGGCGTTTGAGTCTGCCAAAGATCTGCCGGCAACTCTATCAAAGAGTGTCCTGACCGGCCTGCTGCGTGAACAGCTCAAGTTCAAGGGCATACTTGTCACCGATGATCTTGAGATGGGCGCAATTACCGAGTCTTTCGGCATCGCCCAGGCCGCCAGCATGTCTTTTCATGCCGGCGCCGACCTGTTACTCATCTGTCACCGTCTCGACCAGCAGCGCCTGACTGCCGAAACCCTTTTAAAACAGGCGCAAGAAAATATAGAAACCGCCAGACGTGTTGATGAAAGCCTTGCCAGAATTGCCGACGCAAGAAAACGGCTGCCCGAAACGGCTTCAACCGGCGTAATCGGTGACTGGCAGAGACAGCATGTTCCTTTGATAAAAGAGCTCCATGAGAAAAGTGTGAAATTTCTGCGCTGCTCGTCCGAAATGCTGCCGCTACAGGGCGACGGAACCGGAATTCTGTTTGTCGTGCCGCAGATTTCCTCTCTGGTACAGGTTGAAGAAGAGCATAAACAGGGCAGTATGGTAAAAATTCTCAACGAAGCCTACCCAAAGGCAGCAACCTTCGTCTATGAGCCCAAATGTCCGTTAAGTGAGCTCTCAGCCAGCCTTGACAAGCTCAATATCGATGCTGCAACCCGGGTTGTCTTTTTCACCTACAATGGCCATCTGTTCAAGGATCAACTGCAGGCCGCCAGCGCTGTCAGAGCCAAAACGGCAAAGGTCGCCGTTGTCGCCCTGCGAAATCCCTACGACCTCGCCGGCTGCCGCGACATAGAAACATGCGCCGCCACCTTCGGTTTCAGAACACCAGCAATCAGCGCCCTTCTCGATGTTCTGGCAGGAAGAAAAAAACCGGAGTTCTCCGGCTGGCCTGTTGACTCTGCCAGTTGGTAACACAGGTATAAACTTCAGGCTGCATTGTGCCGATGGTTCTCGAAGAAAATAGAATCAGGAGGCATTTTTATGATGCACATTGAACTGAAGATTGTCG
Source organism: Candidatus Ozemibacteraceae bacterium (assembly GCA_035342015.1). GTDB lineage: Bacteria > Muiribacteriota > Ozemobacteria > Ozemobacterales > Ozemobacteraceae > Rifleibacterium. The sequence goes on from DAOQWI010000211.1 coordinate 3,272, forward strand.
CCCTTACAATGGTTTACTTTGTAGGCTGGTTCATGTTCGAAAAAGTTTTTGCCGGCCTATGGCGCCGCTGGAAAGGCGAAGAAGAAACCGCTCTGCCGGCCAGAAACCGTGGCAAAGTTATACCACTGGCAACCGTGACCCCGGTCGACCAGACCTGGCGTTATATCAAAGGCCTCAAAAGCCCGGACTGGCGCATCAGAAAAATTTCCTGCCTGCAGCTTGGCGACCGCCGCGGAACTGCCGTGGTTGAAGCCCTGATCGAAGCTCTTGAAGACCCGAGAGAAGAAGTCAGTCTGGCTGCCGGCGAAGCGTTGGCCAGAATCGGTGATCCGGCAGCTATCGAAGCCATGGCAAACCATTGCCGCAGCCTCGAAGCCCGTTCTGGCAGATCCTACGAGAACTACCGCGCAGCCTGAATACCGACAGGGTTGCCAGCCCTTCTATCTTTAAGGCAAAGTCATCACAGTGCCCGCTCAGGCGGGCACCGTGCTTAGAGGCGATTTAAGTTTTTCAGAACCGGCGCAGACTTTTATTAAGGCAACAACCAAAAAATTTATCGGGCAAATAAATCTTGAAAACTTTTAACGGAAACAGAAAAAGAATTCTTAAAGCCAGCATGGCAGTTTTCCTGGTCAGCCTGCTGGTCGTTCTGCGCAGCATCATCTATCATGACATCAGCGACACTTCTGCCATAATTGCTCTTTTCCTGCTTCTGACATCTTTTGCAACAGGGCTTGGCTGCCTGACCGGCAGCACTTACCAGGCCGGCACTGAAAAGCACGAATCCACCGGCGAGGCAGGGCCAGGAATTTCCCATGACCCATCTGGTCTGTCCGAGCTGCATCTGCAAAATTCTTCGGCATCGATTCAGCATTTTCTTCACCTCATTAATCCGGAGCAGGGCCTGAAAAAGAAGATTGCAGGGGCCCTGAGTTTCATTGCCGAAATAATCCGGAATCAGACCTTTCTCTACTTCGTCCTGAACGATAACCAGCCGGAATTTATCGCCGGAACCCGTTCTGGCCAGGATATCATTCGACACATTCTCCCTGGCGATAGTCTGGCAGAAGAAATTCGCGAAAAGATCATCGGTTTCACAGATGCAAAAAGCCTGCGCCGCAACAGTATCCATATCGGTCTGCACACTTTTCCGGTTGGTGCGTCAGACGAACGGGGTCTGCTGATTCCCGTTTCCTTTTTCAATCAGTCACATGGCATGCTTGCGGTAATCAGTGATCACAACTCGCAGCAGACTGCCGAAACCAGGCAACTTCTGCTTGAAAGTGCTCGAGGTCTGGCAATCATGCTCGAAAACCACGAACTTTTTTACGGCAACGGGCAGCTCAAACAGCAGCAGGCTGAATTTCAGCTGGCAGAGAGCCTTTTCACTGATTTTCTTCCTGATTCGCCCCCCGCAATCCGTGGCTGGGAAGTAGCCCAACTGGCCCGTTATTCGCCTGAGCACTCCGGAGATTTTCATCTTTATCTGAACATGCCCGGCAATCGCATGATGATTGTTATCGGCAAATGTTCTGGCCACGGGCTAAAGGCGGCCATGTTTCTCTGTAAGCTCCAAACTATGCTCGGCTGCCTTGCTGAGAGTTGTAATTCTCCTGCCGACCTTCTGAACCGACTTTCGTATGTCATGACCTCTGACCAGATGCACGACCTTTTTGCAACCGCAGCTGCAGTGCTTATAAGAGCCGGCGACCGCTCTGTCAGCATTGCTCTCGCCGGCCATGCTGTTCCATTAATCAACCGCAGCCGCAGTGGTTATGTCGAAATTCCACAGCTCGATCCAGGTGTACCGCTTGGTCTTTTCAACAAAGGTGTCGAACCCTATAAAAACCAGAATATTCAGTTGTTGCCCGGCGATGGCATTTTACTTTATACTGAGGGGGTTACCGAGTTTCCGGCCGAGGGGCGTGAACGCATCAGCCTGGAAGACCTCCGCCAGATGCTCGACAAGCTGCCTGAACAGAGTTCAGCAGTCATGCTCGACAGTCTGGCAAGGCAGTTGAAACCCGGTAATCAGGGGCAAACGCCCGTTGAAGATCACACTCTTATCTATGCCAAATCGGAGTAGCCAATGAACCAGGAAAGTCAGATTCTTGAACAGCATGTTTTTGTCAGCGACCGGAAAGACCGTGAGGTATTTCAGGCTGTATTTGAGCGGATTTTCCTGTTTCCTGTCTG
>DAOQWI010000212.1:0-5449 GCA_035342015.1 Candidatus Ozemibacteraceae bacterium
AGGAGGTCAGCGATACTCGGCAGCATCAGGATAGATGCTGCCGGGTGCTCCAGCCGTTTCCTGTTCCTAAGTTCTCGCTCAGCAGAACCGCTCTATCCTGCGCGGTTCTGCATAAGCACATCCTGTGCTAAACAAGCTTACGAAAAAGCAATCCCGACTTCTCCCCGTGCCTACTATTACAAACAATTCTGCTTTTGGTTTGCAGTCATCAATAAGGCTGTTAAAGAGATTTATAGAGGCGGGTATAGTTCCAGTGGCTGCCCATGACCTTCTTGTAATAATCGCGGGTTTCGGGCAGCGGAACCCTGTCGAGACGCTCCAGCACCGGCAGGCCGGCGAACGGGCCGGATTCAACCTTTCTCTGAATATTGCCCTGACCACCATTATAAGAGGCTGAAGCAAGATAGAGATCACCGTTAAAAAGATCGGCAAGATATCGCAGATACCATGAACCGTAGCGAATGTTAAGGTCGGTGTTCCAGAGATTGTCTTTTTTGAAGCCCTTTTCGCCAAGTTTACCGGCAATCCATTTGCCGGTATTGGGCAGAATCTGCATCAGACTCATGGCGTTACTGCGTGAAAGGGTATCAGGCTTGAAATGACTCTCTTCTCGCATGATAGAGAGAATCCAGAACGGGTCGATCCCGAACTTGCGGGCATTTTCGCGCACCTGGTTTTCGTAAACCAGCGGGTATAAAGCTTTCCAGCCCCATTCGGGCATGTCGGCAAGCGAGCGGTCAGAATCGAGAATCTGACGGGCCAGGCGTTCACCATAGGCTACGATCTGGTTATAATCACTGTTTTCTCTGGCAATGTCGATTATTGCTTTATACAAAGCCAGATTTGCCGGGTTCTTATCGGTCAGACGAATTGCTTCGGCTCTTGCCTGACCAGCGAACGGGCTTTTCCAGAGTTTTTTCAGGGCCGAAACCCGCGTCTGCAGTGCCGATGAAAGCTTGCCGGCTTTGCCATTCTGAAGAATCAGACTCTCTTTCATTGATTGTGGCGAAACCCAGCCAATAAAAAATGAATTCGGATATTTCTTCTTAAGAAGCTTTATGATTGCCTGACCTTCCTGGGTCTGGGGGCCAACCGCCATGGCAGAATAGCCAAGAGCATCATCAGCACGGTGATGCCCCGGAAAACTGCGGCTGAGAAGCATAAAAAACGGCACTGCACGCGACTTCTGACCGGCGTCGTAGCATTCAAGGCCCATCTCGTAGATATGAACCGGCAGCAGCGGCCCGGCCATCGGCTGTTTTGCCAGTCTGCCCATGATTTCGAGCGCCTCGGCGTCGCGGCCAATTCTGAATGCCGAACGCATCAGGCGGTATTCGGCGGCAATAAGATTCGCCGGGAATCTTTTGAACCTCAACACTTCGTGGTAATCAGCGGCAGCAGAAGAATGGTTTTCGGCAAAGTGATGGGCATCGCCACGCAGCTGATAAGCCAGAGTCATGGTTTCCGCGCTCGCCTTGCGCCCGGCGATAACGGCATTGAAGATCTCCATGGCCTGCGGCAGTTTCTTCTGTTGCCGCAGGCTGTCAGCCTTGAAAACCTCTGCAGCCTGTGAACCAAATCTGCCAAGCAATGCTGCATAGTTGTGAGGTTTCTTGAAAAATTCGCCAATCAAGCCTTCATAAGATGCAACCAAAAGAATTTCCACCCACTCCTCATCGATGAACTGGTATTGTTCAGGGTTCTGCAGAATCTTTTTCAGCAGGTCATGGCATGCCGGTGCCTGACGATAAAAAGAGCTGTCAGACCTGAACTGCCGAATAGCATTCAGAACAAACCGGCTCTTGCGCGACAGATTGAGAAAAGGCAGTTCGGAAAGCTTAACCATGGCAGTACCGCGCTGCCATGGCGTCGACAGCGCAGATGCAAGCTTTTCATGCCTGAGGGCGGCATTCTCATCAGTGATGTTTTCGAGCTGCAGCATAAACCTGGGCATCTGGCTCTGAAAAGCCGATTCACCATCAGGAAACTGGCTGACGATACGCTCATATAATGCCAGGGCTTCTGCCTTGCGGCCGAGGTTTTTCAGAGCTTCGGCTTCAAGAAACAGCCTGAGATCATTGAGTTCTGCCGAAGCCTTCAGACCCTGCAAACGGGCGAGCAGATCGGCATGTTTCCCACCTTCGTAGAGTCTGGCGACCTCAGCGAGATTTTTGTCGAACGACTGACAGAAGGCCGAAGCAGAAACGAGCAGCAGAAGGATCAAAAACAAAAAAGTTCGCGTAAACTTTAACTTGAGCTTTAAGATTATCATCTGGTTCTCCTTGTGCGTTCTTTGTACCAAAAAGTTTGTGCGGTTTTCAAGTGGCGCAAACAGCTCATTTCGCCCGGTCATTAATCTGCCGGAGTCCGCATGCGGTACTGATTGTCGTTGCAATTGACAAAAAATTCCTGTATAAATATGAGATTAAATTTTGTTAACCACTGTTTTAAACAGTATTTTTTAGGAGAAATGCATGAAACTGTATACTACTGAAAAGATTCGTAACATTGGTCTCGTGGGCCATGGCGGCACCGGCAAAACTTCTCTGGCAGAAGCGATGCTGTTTCACACCGGCGCCAACACCCGCATCGGCAAAGTCGATGATGATTCCTCGGTTATGAACTACGACCCCGAAGAAACCAAGCGCAAAGCCACCGTTGGCACTTCGCTTGCTGCCCTTGAATACAAGGATCACAAGATCAACCTGCTTGACGCACCTGGTTTTGATGATTTTCTCGGCGAAGTATACAAGATCTCAGGCGCCATCGACATGGCGATCGTGACAGTCAACGCCCAGTCAGGCGTTGAAGTCGGCACCGAAAAGAACTGGGCAATCCTCGAAGAAGCCAAAACCCCGAGAATCGTTTATCTCAGCAAACTCGACAAAGAAAACATCAATCTCGACAAGACTCTGACCCAGCTCAAGTCTCTTGACAGCAAGATTACCCCGGTCATCGTTCCCTGGGGCACTTTTGACAAGCTCAAAGGCGTTATCGACCTCATCGACATGAAGGCCTATGCCTACACTGACGATAAAGGCAAAGCCATTGAAGTTAAAGACGTTCCCGCCGACATGATGGATTACGCCAAGGGGCTGCGCGAACCGATGGTTGAATCGATCGTCGAATGCGACGAAGCTCTGATGGAAAAATTCTTCGACGGCCAGGAAATCAGCCCGGCCGAATTGCGCGCCGCACTGCGCAAGGGTCTGGCCAAAAACGACATCAAGCCCCTGGTCAGCGGCATGGCTCTCAAGAGCATCGGCACCGAAAACCTGCTCGACTTCATCGTCACCTGCACTCCGTCACCGGCAGAATGCCGTGTTCTGCCGGCCGTTAAAGCCGGCACCACCGAAGAAGTCGTTTTCACCAACGATCCGAACGGCCCGGTCTGCGGCTTCATCTTCAAGAAAATCAACGAACAGGCTGGCGACATGATCTTCATGCGCGCTATCAGCGGCACTTTCCTGCCCGGCACTGAATATTACAACCCGACTACCGAAAGTTTCGAAAGATTCAGCGCTTTTGCTACCCTGCGCGGCAAAACCAAAGTCGACATCGAAAAGGTTGTTGCCGGTGATATCGTTGCTCTGGTCAAACCGAAAAATTCGACCCACGGCCACACCCTGTGTGAAAAAGCCCATCAGGTTCTGGTAAAAGTACCGGCCCTGCCGCAGGCAAAACTCACCTATGCAGTTAACCCCCGCACCAAACAGGATCAGGAAAAGATGGGCGTTGGTCTCAACACCCTCTGCGCCGACGACGGCGTTCTCACCTACAAATTCGACCCGGAACTCGGCCAGGGCCTGCTCTCAGGTCTCGGCGACACTCACATCGACGTAACTGTAAGCCGCCTGAAATCACGCTGGGGCGTAGATGTCGACATCTCCAAACCGAAGATACCTTACAGAGAAACCATCAAGGGCAAATCAAGAGTTCAGGGCAAGCACAAGAAACAGTCTGGTGGTCGCGGCCAGTATGGCGACGTCTGGATTCGCTTCGAACCGCTCCCCGGTGGCGACTTTGAATTCGTCGACGAAATCGTCGGCGGTGCCGTTCCGGGTAACTTTGTTCCGGCCGTAGAAAAAGGTCTGCAGGAAGCCCGCCGCCGTGGTGCCCTCGCCGGTTTCCACACAATCGGTTTCAAAGCCACCATTGATTTCGGTTCATACCATGATGTCGACTCTTCAGAAATGGCATTCAAACTTGCTGCTACTATCGCCTTCAAAAAAGGTATCGTCGAAGCCAAACCGGTTCTGCTCGAACCGATCTATGAAGTAGCCGTCACCGTTCCAGACGAATTCATGGGCGCAATCATCGGCGACCTGAACTCGAGACGCGGCCGCATTCTCGGCATGGAACCCCTTGGTGGTCAGCAGATAGTCAAAGCCAGAGTTCCGTTGGCAGAAATGTATAAATATGCCACCGACCTCAAGTCGATGACCCAGTCACGCGCCGACTTCACCATGACTTTCAGCTCATACGAAGAAGTTCCGGCCAACGTCACTGAACAGATCATCAAAGAATACAAAACTGCCGACGAAGAAGCAGAAGCCTGACGATAGCAGCGGGTGCGGTCATTTCTGGCCGCACCCGTTTTATAACCTGAAAAAACAGGAAACCGCATGCAGGATCAAAGACAGGAAAATCAGAACCGCAGTTGCCGGCTGGCATTACAGTTTCATATCGACAACGACGAAATCAATGCTCTCTGCGCCAGATTCAGAACGGCTGTTATCGAAGGGCGTAACAAGGGTTATTCGTGCGGCATGATTGCGGTTATGCTTACCCGCATCATCAAAGAAGCGATCGATCTCAAATTCGAAAAGAAGCCGGTCAGCGCCGAGCATCTTGTGCTCGCTCATGACAGCCATGAACCGGAATTCAATAAATTCAAGGCCAGCCTGGTGCGGGGCATGTTTTTAACCTGCATCGAGCACCCGCAGGGGTTCCCCGGATTATTTGAAATTCTCGCCGGCATTGCCTCAGCCGGTATGGGCTACGGGTCATTTCAACTCCCCGAAACCGACCGGAAAATCAAACTCAGCGAAATTCGCAATTTATGCCCCGATCAGACCTGGGTCAGAGAAACAACTATCGAACTGATGCTTCGGCTTCTGGTGCCCGAAAAAATAGCGGGCTTTGCCAGTGCCAGGATCGGGCTTTTCAGCATGCTGGTCGGCAGTGCACTTCTGCCTTTTTACGCAGTAGCAGCCGGGCACGCCACCGGCATTACGCCACCTGACCGCGAAAGGGTTATTGGCATGGTCTGCGACCGTTTCAGCCCTGATTCAGAAAAGTTAAAAAAATTCCTCGGCCAGAATCTCTTCGTGGTTCTTTTTGAAGAGCTTTTCACGCACGAATCGACGGTTTTTTCGATTTTCAATCTCTGATTTTTGCCAGAATAATTTGCTTTGGGTCATTGACATCGCTGTGTATTCCGGTTGAT
>DAOQWI010000213.1:0-5448 GCA_035342015.1 Candidatus Ozemibacteraceae bacterium
TGCAGAATAAAGCAACCGACCTTACTTTCAGCAAAACCTTCAACTCGAAAAAAATTGACGCCAGCGACCCGCGTGTTGTTAATGCCCGTGCGTCTACCAGTGCGGCAATCGGCAGTTATACCGTACATGTCAAACAGCTTGCTTCTTCTACCACTGTGGCTTCAAAGGCCAAGCTGGCCGGTTCTCTTGAGCTTGGCCATAATCTCGCAACCACCAATGCAATCGGCGGCAGTTCAACAACTCTCGATGCTCTCGGCGTCACCCCTGATAATCTTGAAGTGCGAATTGTCGGCGGTGGTTCGGGCACTTTTACTCTTTCGCCGGGCGTGAGTGGGTCGAACAGCATCGGAGACATGGTAACGCTGATGAATGTCAGTATTGCCAACAAGCCCGAGCTGAAGGGCAAGGTTAATGTCGCTTTCGACGACAAAAACAACCGCCTTAAATTCAACCTTCTCGATCCCAACCTTAAGCTTGAAATAGCCGATACGGGCACTTCAAACATAATTTCGTCGATGTTCGAAGCCGATGGACAGATCGATCTCAACAAAGACGTGCCGGTGAAAGAATCGGTTCTTAAATCGATCAGATCGGGTTTGAACGCCACGATTGCCGATCTTGGCATTACTCAGGGTGCCTTTACCATCGAAAGAAGTGGCACCGGTATTGCCGAGAATTTCGATATTTCAGCAGTTGCCCCCGGAACGACGGTTGCTGATCTCATCAAGCAGCTCAACAGCGAAATTGATACCAAAGGCAGTCTGGTTAAAGGCGGCGTGCCGACCGGAAACCCTGCTGACAGACTTGTAGAATTCAGGTTTGACGGGGCAAATGGCAAACTCAGACTGGTGAATACCAGTTCTGCTGATGGTGCTTCTTTTACCCTCGAAGATGCAGGTGGTTCATTTGTAGACGACCTCTTTGGCGGAATCAGCAAAACCTCTGCCAATGACAAAGGCGAAAAGCTGATCAACGAAACTTTCTCAAAGTCGATCAGCTCTGGCATAATAACCATCGATGGTGTTCAGATCAACATAAACGCTCAGACTGACGATTTGCAGGGAGTTCTCTCCCGCATAACCGCTCAGACCGAAATTAATGCCACCTACGATTCAGCGAAAGATCTGATTTCGTTCACCCGCAAAGATGGCAGTAACAACCCGATCGGCGTCGGCTCATCTACGGATACCAGTAATTTTCTGCTGGTGACCGGTATGATTGCCGGCAGCCAGGCATCGGCAGCACAGTTAGCCAGTTCAGGCAACCTCGGTAAGACCCTGGCCCAGGCAAGAACCGGCACGGTTGCCGGCGAATTTGGCGTCGGTGCCGGAACACTCCGGGTAATGGTAAATGGTCAGGCCAGCGATATCAGTTATGACGGCACCGAAACTCTGCAGGATATTCTCGACAGAATTTCTCAGGTTGAAGGGGTCGACAAAGCTTATTACGATGCTTCTACCGGCAAAGTGAACATTGTTGGCAAGGAGAAAGGCTCTGATGCCACTCTTCAGATTCAGGATGCGGCCGGCACCCTCGGCGCGGCCCTGGGGCTTGCCGGTGGCCCGGTAAGTGGCCTCGACATCGGTTCGACTCTTACGAGTTCAAGACCGGTTTCAGAAGTCAAAACTTCTTCGCCGCTGAATCAGGCCGGTTTTGCCAATTCGGTCACTGCCGGCACCTTTTCGATCAATGGCGTGCAGTTCTACATTGGCAGCACATCGTCAATGACCCTCGATTCATTGATCAGTTCGATCAATTCGAATACCAAAGTCGGGGTTAAAGCCCATTACGACCAGACCAACGGCCAGTTCATTCTCACCTCGACCGAAACCGGTAACCGGGCGATTGCCCTCGGTTCGGCCTCTGACAGCAGCAACTTTCTCTCTGCCATGGGTCTGAATGGTGCGGTTCAGAATGTCGGCAAAAATGCGATTTACAGCGTCGATGGCGTGTATGGTGGCGCTGACCAGGTCAGCCAGAGTAACAGTATCGCTGATGCGGTTGAAGGGGTCACTTTCGACCTCTACGACGTTACCGGTGCTTCCGGTTCAGTAGTTAACATCAACGCCGACACCGAAACCGCCTCGAAAGCGATAACAGATTTTGTTGATGCCTATAACGAAGTTACCAAGCTCGTTTATTCGAGACTGACAGAAGAACGCAACTGGGAACTGACCGCGCTGACTGATGACGAAATACAGGCCCTTGGCGACGCAGATCTCACAGCCTACGAAGATGCCTTCAAGGTTGGTCTGCTGGCCGGCGATAACACTCTGAGATCGGTAAGGTCGCAGATGCGCCTGGTCATGTCTTCTATCGTGCCGGGCGTCGACAAGCTTTTCGACAGCCTCTCAGACCTTGGCATAACTACGGGTGCCGTTGGTTCGGATTATAAAGATACCATGGTCGGTACTCTCAATATCAGCAACAAAGAAAAGCTTGAACAGGCTCTTGCCGAGAACCCTGACAAGGTTGCAGCCCTTTTTAACCAGGATTCAACCGATACCAACAAAATGGGTATTGCCCGACGCCTCAAGGCAACACTCAACGAATTCACCAAGTCTGACGGTCTTCTTACCAAAAGAGTCGGACGCTCGGGTGTCGCTTCGAACAGCGAAATGGACAAGCAGATCAGTCTGATCAACAATCAGATTGTTGCCCAGGAAGAAAGACTGAAAAGTCGTGAAGAGGCTTTGCTCAAACAGTTTGCCAGTCTTGAGACTGCCATGTCGAACTATCAGTCGCAGGCTACCGCTTTTTCAAATCAGCTTTCACAATTAACCGGAAGCAAGTAAACTAGACGCAGAATCCAGAAACAGGTTCGAGGTTTAACTTTGGAAATTTTACTTAATGGAAATTCCCTCGATGTTGAGGGTATCAACGCTGAAGTAACCGTGCTTCAGCTGGTCAGGACCGTTGAAGAATCACTAAAAGGCAGCGGTGTATCTATTGTTGAGCTGCTTCTTGACGGAACTTCCTACAGCCCGGACGAAACCGATAAAATTGACGAACTCAAGGTGGTCGATTTCGCAAAGGTTGAGCTTGTCGCTGTCTCAGCAGTTGAGATGATTCAGGCGGCATTCGAAGACGGCGATGCCGGAATTACCCATCTTGAAGGGGTTGCACAACAGGCTTCTTCCGAATTGCGCATCGGCAAAATTAAAAGTGCCATGGATCACTATATCGAGTTTGTCGACGGAGTTGAATGGCTGGTTACCATGCTCAATAACGCTGACAAGGCTTTTGCTGCCAATATGGCCGAGTCATCGGTCGAGTCTGAGCGCCAGGGTCTTCTCGGGCGTATCGGTGAACAGATGGCTGCGGTTAAATCGGCCCAGGAATCGGAAGACTGGGTTGGTGTCGCCGACATCCTCGAATATGAATTTCCCGAAATTTTCTCTGATGCCCGCAAGCTGATCGAAACCATTCTAGGGAGCAGCAGCTGAAATGAATGAAGAGCTGTTCAACAGAAATCTGAACGCCCTCCGCCGCCACCCCAATGTTTTTTCGGTGGTGGCGGCGGCTGCAAGAACCTGGCGTCAGGAAGCATATTCTGTTGAAACGGCGAAAAGCGGCCAGCCGACCCTGAGTTACAGCGATGAAAATAAAAGGCTGGTTTCATATCACAGCCGTTATGACCCGGTTAAAGAGGCTGAAAAGCAGGTTCAGGCATCTTTTCAGGGGCAGACGCACGCAATGTTGCTCGGGTTTGGTCTGGGTTACATGGCTGAAGTGCTGTTGAAAGAATTCAAACAGAGAGTTAACGGCCCGCAGCTTTTTGTCATCGAGCCGGATGCCGGAGTTTTTATCTCGGCTCTGAAAAGCCGTGATCTCACCCGATTTCTTCTCGATCAGCGGGTTGCCCTTGTCGTTGGCATGACCGCTGATGAAGTCGGTGACCTCTGGAGCGCCAGCCTCGACTGGACAGCCATGGAACGCCTGGCTCTGATCGATCACCCGCCTTCAGTTGGCCGTTTCAAGGTGTATTTTGAACGGGTTATCGAAAAGATCCGCTATCTGTGCAATCGGTCGAAGGGTAATCTGGTAACCCTCATGCACGCGGGTTTCGAGTTTCATTCAAACTATTTTGCCAATCTGGCGGCCGGTTTTGCTCTGCCGGGTGTTGAAAGACTTTTTGACCGTTTTGCCGGCACACCTGCCATAGTTGTCGCTGCCGGGCCGTCGCTCGACAGGAATATGCACCTTCTGGCTCAGGTTAAGGGCAAGTTCCCGATTGTTGCGGTTGATACGGCTCTCAGGCAGCTGGTGGCAAACGGCATCAAACCCGACATTGTCTGTGCTGCCGATCCCTCATACGAGAACTCGCTCGATTTTGTCGGCGTCGAGAACGAAACTGACGTGATTCTGGCCGTAGAACCGATGACCCACCCTGATATCTTTACCAGTTTCAAGGGGCCGCTGATGCTGATGACTTTTGGCGGTGGCCTGCAACCGATCTGCAAAGATCTTCGCGAACCCGTCGGCACCCTTGGCTGCTGGGGTTCGATTGCCACCACGGTTTTTGACCTGGTTCGCCGCATGGGGGCCGATCCGATTATTTTTGTCGGTCTCGACCTGTCGTTTCAGGATGGTCGCCTGCATGCCCGCGGTTCGTATTCCGACGACATCTTTTATGAAAAGGTGCATCAGTTCACGTCGATCGAACATGAATCAGCCGAATATATCAATACCCGCGGTGCTGTTAAATTTGGCCGTGCCGATGGCTCGATTCTTTTTACCGACCAGAATATGAAGCTCTACAAAGACTGGTTCGAAGACCAGTTTCGCCAGACGAAGGCAAAGGTCATCAATGCGACCGAGGGTGGTGTTGTTGATAAGTATGTTGAGCTGATGCCTCTTGCCCGGGTAATCGAAACCTGGTCGCACAAGAGCGCGCCGGTTGCCGAAATACTCAAATCGGCCCTGGAAAAGCCGGTAAAAGCAGATACTCAGGCACTTCTCAATCGCCTTGGCCAGTTTCGCAAAACCATGAGCCAGAACCAGAGTGCGGCCCGCCGGGCTGTGTCTGTGTGCCGCAAACTGATCAGCGCTTCGGCAGATATGCCCGCTGACCGCCTGGAAGGCAGGCTGCGCGCCGAGTTTTTTGACGTTCTGCAGCTGCATGACCAGATCTGCAGCGATAAAGATCTTTTTCCGTGGTTTTCGATACATCAGACGCGCTATATAACCCGCCATACCATGGAAGTGGTCAACCTCAGAGCATCTGCGGCAACAACGGTCGGGCAGTGGATGCAGCAGATAAGCGAATTTTTTGCTGCGCTCGAAAGATTTCATGAATACCAGATTCCGCTATTAGATAAGGCAGTAGAAGAATTGAACAGGCAAAACAAGTCGAAAACGGTTCGAGGGAGTTATTGTAATGAGTAATCCATACACCCAGAATACCGCTTATCGAAAGACTCAGATCGAAACGGCATCGCCTGAGAC
>DAOQWI010000214.1:0-5360 GCA_035342015.1 Candidatus Ozemibacteraceae bacterium
CTGGAAAATCTCGGGCAGGCTGACGACAAGGGCCAGACCGGCATTACCGGCTGCGATTCTGCAATGCGGCAGGCCTGGAACCTCTGGCAGCCGAAAAAAGACATCGTTCTGGCGATTGTTGATTCGGGGCTCGATCTGAAGCACGAAGACATCGACCCGGCAATTCTCTGGGTCAACCCGGGCGAAAGCGGCCCCGACGCTGATGGCAATGATAAGCGCAGCAACGGCATCGACGACGACGGCAATGGTTTTGTCGACGATGTACACGGTTACAATTTTGTCAGAAAAACCGGCGACATTCAGGATGACCAGTATCACGGCACCCACTGCGGCGCCATTATCGGCGCGACTGCCAACAATGGCATCGGTGTCACCGGCATGAATACAGGCCTTAAGATCATGATTGTAAAGATTTTCGGACTGGGCGGCACTCTTTACAGCGAAGAGGTGGCCCGGGCGGTAAGATATGCGGTGGATAACGGCGCCAGGGTGCTCTCAAACAGTTATGGCACCCCATCGTTCACCCAGGCAATGCAGGATGCCGTGCGTTATACGCATGACAAGGGGGCCCTGTTCGTCTGCGCCAGCGGCAACTCGCGCAAAGACCTCGACAACCCTGAAGAAAAAGATTATCCCGCATGCTACGGCATACCGAACCAGTTGGTGGTTGGCGCTACAGACAACCGTGACATGTCGAGTTTTGCCAATTATGGTTCAATGGTCGAAATCGCGGCACCGGGGCAAAACATCTTTTCTCTTATGCCAAAAAATGTCTACCGTGCCTTTTCAGGCACCTCGCAGGCATGTCCGCAGGTTGCGGCGGCGGCAACCATGGTCTGGTGCCAGAACCCCGACTGGACATGGCAACAGGTTAAGGCTGCTCTGATAAACGGAGCAGACCAGGTGCGCGGTCTCGGCCGCTACGTCAAGGGCGGGCGGCGTCTCAATGTGGCGAATGCGCTGCAGAACAAAACCGGGAAACGGCTGCCAGATTACGATTTCAACAAATGGCAGAGTGAAGACCGGGTGATCGAGTCGCTGCACCCTTATCAAAACGGCAAAGAAGACCGCCAGACCATAAAAGTGCCGGGCGCCACCTGTTTCAGACTGCATTTTTCGCGTATAGAAGTCAACCACCATGGCGATCTGCTCAAGATTTGTGTTCCGGGCAGCGAGATGCCGGTCGAGACCATCAATGGTGTCTTTGGCGAAGGCTGGTCAGAGGTCATTGAGGGCGATACCGCCGAGCTTCTGCTCAGCAGTGACCAGTATGTGAACGGTTTTGGTTATCGAATCGACCGCATTCAGTTCACGACCCTCTGACGGTTGATTTACGCTAATTTAAGCCCCAAAACCGCCACAGATGAACACAGATAATGCAAATCGATTATGCCCCCGAAAAACAAACTGGTTGGAGCTCATGCGCAAATCGCATCAATCGAACTGCCGGATTATTGATTACTGCAGAAACAAAGTTGAACCGGTTCGTCGGCCCGGTCTATCAGTCGGGTTGCTTTTTCTCCAGCGATTCGCTTCACTCACAAGCTTACGAAAAAGCAATCCCGACTTCTCCCCGTTCCTGCTATTACAAACGATTCTGCTTTTGATTTACAGTTATCAATAAGTGAAAAAAAACAATGTTCAAAACCTTGAAAAAAATGCAAAAATGGCTGGCTGCTGTAATAATAGCTGCTACGATCATACCGGTGGTAAAAGCGGCGGATCTTTATGATCTAAGGGTATTCCCTGAGCCGGCGAGTCAGACAATAAGCTTTTCCGGAGTCATTTCGGCAGCCGATCCTTTCAAACAACCGATTGGCAAGAGAGCGCGAATATCAGGCATGCTGCGATCCTGGCTGGCAAGCAGCACAGTCGACATCGAGACCGAAGGCGCAAGCTGTTCAGCTGTGGTTCAGAACGGTGAATTTTCGGGTACAATCAGACCAGCTTCGATAAGCAGCTTCAGCATTTCTGTCGGGCATGAGGGCCAGCAGCTTCACTTTGAGCGGTTTTCCTTCTCAGAACCAATTGAAACCGTCATTGTCAGTGACGTTGACGATACCATTCTGGTCACCGAAGTCACCAGTCGCCTGAAGATGGTCTACAATTCGCTGCTGAAAAGCAGCAAAAACCGTGAACCGGTCATAGGCACCCCTGAGCTGTACAAAGCCCTCGCGTCCGGCACGGCGGGGCTGCACAACCCTCATTTTTTCTACCTCAGCAGTTCCCCGGCATTTCTGAGTCGAACTCTGAAAACCTTTCTGCAAACGAATGGTTTCCCGCAGGGAACACTGATTCTCAAAAAAAGTCTGACGGGCGGTAGTCATCAGCAGCACAAGCTTGGCTGGCTGCTGACTATTGCCGGCCGGTTTCCACAGATGCCGATGCTGCTTTTCGGTGACAGTGGCGAGAAAGATCCGCAGATTTACGCCGAATTTGCCGCCAGTCTGGCAAAACCCGGCCTGATAAAAGCGGTTGTCATTCATCTGGTTTCAGACGATGAAAAACACCTGCAGAAGCTGAATGATCATGCTGCCAGCTTCAAAAAACTCGGCCTGCCATTCATTATCTGGAGCGACTCTGAGACATTGTGCCGCGAGCTTGAAAAACTCGGCCTGCTAAGCCACAAAGGCAAATAATTCAACCCACACAGGTTTTCCGGGAGAGGCACACGGGTTCGTAATACGATAATCCGGGTTCTGTGTTGCGTATGGCTTCAGGAACAGGCAACCATCAGGTCGTCCATGCAAAGCCTGCACTCGCAAAAGCGGGCGCGGAGATCTTACATGCAACGGCTTAGACTCATGCTTTACCGGCCCTTCGGAGACAACCGCAGGGATGACGTGGAATCTCTGATTTTTCATGTTCAATGCTGACAGGCCACTATTGTGAAGACAGCCTGGATTCAGCGGTTGTTGAGTTCAGACTGATAAATTGCCAGATCTCCGGCCGAGAAGCAGCAGAAGATCACTTCAAGGTCTTCGCCGGTCTCGCGAAGAAAGTCTGTGACCGTTGCAACGGCGATTTTAGTCGCCGCACCTATCGGGTAGCCGTAAACGCCGGTGCTGATCGCCGGAAAGGCAATACTGCGAAGTTTATTGGCAACCGCCAGATCGAGAGATCTGCGGTAGCAGCTGGCAAGCAGGGTCGGCTCATTCTGACTGCCGCCGCGCCAGACCGGGCCGACCGTGTGAATAACGTATTTTGCCGGCAGGTTGAAGCCGGGGGTGATTTTTGCATCGCCGGTGTTACAGCCGCCGAGAGTCCGGCAGACTTGCAACAGATCAGGGCCGGCAGCGCGGTGAATCGCCCCGTCAACTCCGCCACCGCCGAGCAGGCTGCTGTTCGCAGCATTTACGATAGCATCGACCTTTAACCGGGTAATATCGCACTGAACGGCACTGACTCTGGTTTTGTTCATTTCAGATATCCTCAGGCAGACGGCAGCCAGCCATGCTGCAGATATGTTTAAAATGTGCTTCGGAAACAGGCTGAATCGACAGGCGCATACCTCGTCTGGCGACCATAATGCCTTCGAGTTCCTTCGCCTGTTTGATTTTTTCGAGGGGGAGAATTTCTTTGAAAGCGGCGACAAAAGCAACATCGACGAGAAACCAGAGCGGCTTTTCGGGGGTGCTGCGTTCATCGAAGTATCGGCTTTTGCGATCGAAAGCCGCTGCGTCGGGGTAAGCCTTGCCTGCGATTTTTGCCACCCCGGCAACGCCTGACGGATCGGCATTCGAGTGATAGAAAAGCACCAGATCACCGACCTGCATTTCATCGCGCATAAAGTTGCGGGCCTGATAGTTGCGAACGCCTTCCCAGGCGGTTTTGCCGTCACGCAGCAGATCCTGTATCGAATATACCGAAGGTTCACTTTTCATCAGCCAGAATTGCACTTTTTCACTCTCTTTCATCGGGCGGGCCCGAAACTGGTTTTCTGGCAGCATAGCCGAATCGGGCGGCGATGGCAAATATTGTTCAGATAACAGTGTAAAGACACTTTTAATACTGCCACCGGTCTGAAGCCAGCTGACAGAGGAAAACATCAAAGAGATTCACTACACTGCGCAAAAAGTCAAAAACCCCGGTAAAGCCATGAATATGGCTTTACCGGGACTGGTTTAATAGACGCTGGTGTTATCTGTGAAGATTTTCGAAGGCGGCGATGCCTTTAAGTGTGCGGGTAAGAGGGCTTTCCCGGGTAAGCTGTGCCATAACTTCGTTTTGATCATCAGCCGAGAGACTGGCAAAGTTTGCGATGATCTGTGCGGCATTTGACTCGAGGCGGCTCTGCAGCAGCAGGGTTTCATCTTCACTGCGGGCAGCGGCGGCCAGTTCCAGATTGTGGCTGTAATCGCCAGCGAGAGCAATCAGCTCAGCAGTTGCGGGCGGAGCAACGACCGGGTCGCGCTCGATCATGATTTCGAAGCGGTTGATAAACATGCTGTTCATGTCGCGGCGCTTAACAACAATTTCGAAGCGCCAGTAATCACCATTGGAGGTCAGGTAGACTCTTGGGGCGAAGGCGTAGAGATGGTTGATGCGCACCGAAAAGTTGCGGGCGGTAAGCTTTTCGAAACCGGATTTCGGAAACTGGCCGGTAAAACCGAATTCGTCGGCCCAGTACATATTCTGTGAATAGTGGCTGAAAGAGCTATTTGCAATCGGTTTGAGGTCGTTATCGACGAGATTCATCGACACCATCGGTTCTTCGAGGCGAACGCGCACGTAATAGCTGGTAACGTTTGGCTGCAGCATGACGTATTCATAGCCTGAACGGTAACCGTCGGCTTCGACATCGATGCGGGCGGAATTACCAGAGACGAAAACGCGGCCACGGGCATTCTGGATATCTTTGAAGCTGCCGTTCATTGCCTGTACCCTGAAGAAATGGGGGCCGGAACTCAGATAAAGTTCGGCAGCGGCGGGGCCGGTGACAGCCAGCAGGGCAAAAAGAACAATGATAAAGATTCTTCTCAAACGCATTTTCGACTCTCCTGTACAACAGATTAGGACTCTGATATCAGCTTAACATCAGGGCCGCCCGACAAAAAGATACATTGCCGGACAAGCCCGGACAAAGACCGACATCAGCAGACGTTACAATATTTATAATCGACCTGAATAAAGCGAAACCTTACCCGTTAAATATTGTTCGGAGCCAGTGAGCTATTTTGCCTGGTAATGGCGGTATGGGCCTTTGATGAAACTGGTGATCGCGCCCTGTTTTTCGAGAGCACGCAATGAGGCCTGTATTTTAACATCGCCATGACGGCGGAATTTGCCGCTGATTTTGCTCATGGTTCTTGCGGTGGCGCAGTATTCAAGAATTTCTTCGGCGAGCATATCGAGGGCAT
>DAOQWI010000215.1:0-5254 GCA_035342015.1 Candidatus Ozemibacteraceae bacterium
GCTGAACACTTTCAGCATCACCCCGATTTTCGGAAACCCGGCCGAGTTGACCTGCAGAACTTCGCTCGCAAAGTCTTTGCCCATGCCGGCGCCCGCTGCCATAACCATCAGAAAAAGCACAATAAAGATTCTCTTCATACAAATCCCCTGCCAATTGCAAATTAACCCCTATTATACCACCACTCCCCCACCCCTCCGTCGAATTCACATTAAAAATCCAGGGTAAACGTAAACTTTTTTCTTTCCAACAGCGTATTACGGCATGTCAGTCGTTGCCGCCGCTTCCGCCCTCCAGGCAAAACGCCCGGTCTTAGCGGCATCGTTCGCAGGGAACTATGGGCTGCTCGACCGCTTCCGCCATCCTGGCTCACGCGGCATAATGCCGTCCTGGCAACAACAAGCTCGCTTATGCAATCGCCTGACCTGCCGAAAGCAGCGTTTAGAGTTAATTAAGTTTGCGTTTATCCTGATTAAAAATCCGCAGCTTTTTCTTTCGACAGCTTTTGCATAAATCAGGTTAAACCGGTTCGGCGGCCAGCATGAGCATTGATTTATCTGTGTCTATCCGTGTTCATCCGTGGCGCCTGTCCTAAAAAAATAATCTGTGTTCATCTGTAACCTGAATGATATTCTTGGTATCTAATATTATGATGAACGACGCCGAAGCACTTAAACTTGCGATCGAGGGGCGCGAAGACGGTTTCCGGGCCATCTTCGCCGGACACAGCACGTTCCTGTTCACACACGCGCTGCGCCTGCTCAACGACCGCCAGCTGGCCGAAGACGCCGTCCAGGAAACCTTTGCCGCCGCCTTCAGGTCAATAGCCAGTTTCAGGGGCGAGGCACGCCTGCGCACCTGGCTTTATCAGATTCTCTATCGCAACGTGATCAGACTTGCCGGCAAACGCCAGCCTCTGCCGCCGGCGAACGCACCCGAAGCCTGTCAGCAGTCTGAAGCCGAAGTCATCGATGCCCGCAATGATGTGGGGAAAGTGCTTAATCAGCTCGGTGAGCGTGATCGTATGATCCTGCTGCTGACCTACTGGGATGAACTGCCGCTGAAAGAAGCCGCCCGGATTCTCGAAGTAAGCGAAAATAACGCAAAAATCATTCTGTTCCGGGCCCGCAGTCGATTTGCCAGCCTGTGGTCGGCCGGTTCTGCCGACAGAAAGGACAGGGAAAACCATGCAGTGTGAAGAATTCCGCCGGCTGATGCTGGCCTCCGAGGGAAACGAAAGCGAACTCGAAAAACATCTCGAAAGCTGCCAGGCCTGCGATGCCTGGCTGCAGAAAGAGCTTGCCACGCCACCTGAGGGTCTGACGCCGGCGCAGTGGCACGACGCCACCGCCCGCTGTTTCCCGGAACAGGTGCCTGCTACAAAAGCGCCGGAAGCCGAACCTGAAACATTCTGGACCTTCTTTTTCAATGGCCTGAAATACGGCATGGTCTTTGGTTTGTCGATTGTCACAGGGTTTGCGATTCTTGAGCATCTTCAGGGGCCTGAAAAGAGTCTGCCGAAGCCGCAGGAAGTTACACTGGTAAGCTTCATTGAGCCATCTGATACGACTTTGCCGAATTTTTTCGAAACGCCGGAATTCGATGTAACCTTTTATGAAAACAGCGACTCTAAAATTGTGAGTTTCCTGCCAAAAGTGCAGATGCAGAGTTTTTACGAAACCAACGAGGAGGAAGAAACATGGAACGAAAATCAAGGCTGATTCTGGTGCTCGCTCTTCTTGTAAGCATGGTCGCGGCAGTTGATGCCCAGCCCGCCGGCCCGATGGGCGGCCCCCCGGGTCAGGGTGGACCAGGCGCTGAAATGAGACCGGGCGGCCCCGAAGGCCCAGGCCCGATGGCCGGAAAATTCAAGCCGGACCCCGAACAGATGAAGCGCAATGCCTCGCTGATGGCCATGGCCGAAGCCCACAAAAATCTGGCGCAGATTTATGAAGAACAGGGCAAAATTAACGAAGCTGCCAGTGAGCTGAAGCAGATTATCGATCTCGCTAAAAGCCAGCTTGAGAAGAATCGCGAAAACCCGTTTTTCAAAAACAATATCATGGGCAAGGTAATGCCGGTTTATCACCACATTTCGAAACTTTATATCAAAAACAATCTCCCCGACGAGGCAGAAAAGATTCTGAATGAAGGCATCGCCTTTTTTGAAAAGGAATCACCCGAGGAAGTAACCCGCCTGCGCCTTCTGCTCGCCGATATATACAGAGAAAAGAAAGACACAGCCAAAGCTGAAGAAGCCTACAAAAAGATTATCGAAGAAAGCAAAAAGAACCTGCAGTAATTCTTCGGGCCTGAGTTATTGATAACTGCACATCAAACTTAGAATCGTTGGTTCAGCACGCCCCTCGCCGACGAACCGTTTCAACTTTGTTTACGCAGGAATCAATAAAAAAGAGACAGATAAAAATGACCGATGTGGTTGATATAATCAACCCATCGGTCGTTTTTTTTGCGCTGACTCAGCCCACAATTTGCAGCGTTTTTTCGCCGCACACAGCCATAAAGCCCGGTTGGGCAATGAAGGCAGCAGCGGTCAATGGTCTCTGGGCCGTAGTGATGAGGTTGTGGCGGCATAATAAAACTGATTGTTCAACCTGCTTAAAATAATAGAAAAACCATGTTTTTCTTTGAGCGCGGGGTACCCCTTCTGCTATAATTGACCGGAAAGTTGAGAATCTTTTATGGTAAAACCAACCGGTTACTCGCAGGCAGTTCTTTGTCAGCAGCTGCATGCGCTTTACGATCTGCTGCAGAAGCGAAAAAAAGAAATTCTAGCAGATCCTGAGCTGACACCGGATAACGACGCCCTCAACAACGAGCTCGAACAGATATATCACCGCAGCCGTCTGCTGCAGGAATGTTTCGAGCAGTTCTGCCCAAGTTGAAACCGCCGCGCGAAAGGAACCACGAACCTTAATGCAGGAAAAACTCTTGATCGCCCTCTGTCACACTCTCAGAGGCTATCTCACCGAGCCCAACGCCACCCGCCTGATCCAGCAGACCTTCAGAACCCTCGAAAACCAGCTGCACGCTACCTACGCCTTCATTGCGCTGCAGAACCGCAAGACTTCGTACCTCGACATTCAACATTCTTTCGGGGTGCAGCGCTCTGCCCTGCAGGCTTTTCACAAGCGCATCGGCAGCAATACCATCGGCCGCATTTTCTTTAAAGATGCGTTCAATATCATTCAGAAGTCAGATGACAGCGACGACTACATCGAAATGAAAATCGAGAAGGATTACCACACCTGCGTGGCGATTCACATCGGCTGGGAAGGCCGCACCTTCGGCTTCATGGCGATTTACTTCGAGCACCCGGTTGAGATAGATCTGACTTTGAAGAATTTTTTCATGGCTATGGCTGGAGCCTGTTCAGCAGCTCTCGAAAAGGAAGAACTGCTGCGCCTGATTTCAGAACTGCGCCAGTTCGATGTCGACACCGGCATTTATACGCACCAGTTTTTCATTTCAAAGCTTGAAAAAGAGATACACAGCCTGCACAGCGGGCATAAAGACCTCGCCCTCGTCATTCTCGACCTCGATAACTATAAGCAGATCATCAATCTGCATGGCATCGATGCGGTACACGAGGTTCTGCGCCTGGCTGCCGAAGAGCTGAAAAGGCATATCAAGGGCTGCGATGTTCTGGGGGCCCTTGGCATCGACGAATTCATTCTCTATATGCCCGACACGACCGCAGCCGAAGCCGAAAAAATAATTATCAGATACAACGAACGTCTGAAAAAGCTGACTTTTACCGGCTCTGATCTTTCTGCCGCCTTTTCGTGCGGCATTACACAGCTGCGCGAGAATGAAGACGACCTCGATGCCCTCATTCATCGCGCCCAGATGGCCCTCTATACTGCCCGCAAAACCGCCGACCGCACTATCAGCGTCGAGTTGTAAACAAAGGAACTCTATGACCCGCCAATTCTCAGCCCAGGCCATAATCATGGCCTTTTTTGTTGTTTTTTCCGCTTTTTTAACCGGTTGCAGTATGTTCGACGGCTCAACCACTAACCAGCCGGTCGCAGCCACCAGTGAAGTGGCCGGTGACGCCTCGCTGGCGATCCGCCTTGCCCTGCCGCCAAAGGCTGAAGGCATCGAGCCATCATCGACAATCAGAGCGGTGACAGCCGGCGCCAGAGTAAAGATAGTCCTGCAGGTCCGCCAGCCGGGGTCTGCAGACAACAAGGCGTTCTCGATTATCAAACTCGTCGATGTCGTCGGCGACAAAGCTGAAACCACTATCAGTGCTCTTCCGGCCGGCGTGGTAATTGTCAGACTGTTACTTGAAAACGCCAGTGTTGAAGGCTGGAAAGACTTTCACGGCGCGGGTGATCTGACTGCGGGCACCACAAAAACCGTTGATGTTTCGCCCCCGGGTTCGAAACTGCCGGCCGATGTTCTTGCCACCACGCTGCAGGAAGCGATCAAAAACGATACACTGATGGCGGCGGCAGGCGCAAGCCTCGCTACCAATCTGCTGAATGCGATCAAACTGATCGACGTGAACAGCGAAAATCCATATTCTAAAGCCGCTGACACTCTTATCGAGCAGGTTGCGCCAACCGGCATGATCAAACTGGTTTTCGACAACGGCGCCCGCACGCTGACCGGCTTCAACGGTACAGCACAACTCTGGCAGCAGCAATATGGCACGATTCTCGGAACAAACAAGATTGCCGGAATTGAACCGGCGGCTTTCAGTATCGTTCGCATTGTCAGGCAGGGTTTTGCCAGCTATTCTCTGGTTGAATGGCGTGACAATACTTCTCTGCTGAGCCTTGTAACCTGTCACAATAACCAGACAGGCGCTCTGCAGGCGATGTTCATGAATCAGGGCATTCTCGATGGCTCACTGCAGCTTTCGAGCACCGACTATATGCTCAGCGGCTTCAATGTTTCGAAGAAAGCCCCGGCGGTCTGGCGCTGGAACACCACCAAGAATGCCTTCGCCGACGGCTTGTCGGCAACGCAGCAAAACCTCGAATGGGAAAAATTCTTTACCAGCGAGGCCTACAGCTCAACTCCCACCACCGGATTGATCGTGCAGAATCTGGTAATTGACGGGGCCAGCACCATTTCGGCGCTGGTCAAAATGCAGAGCGGCGTCACCCGCTCATATCTCGTCGACCCGACGACCGGCGCTCTGACTGCCAACTACCCGGCAGATGTGGTTCCCAACCAGCCGCCGACGGTATCGATTACTGCGCCGACAGCAGGCACGTCTGT
>DAOQWI010000216.1:0-2411 GCA_035342015.1 Candidatus Ozemibacteraceae bacterium
TCGACGCGCACCAGAACATTGCGACCCTTCAGCTGTTCAGCCGGCACGCTGGTTACAACACGTTTTTTGAAGCCGGTTTCCTTTTCGAGAATCGCGATTTTCTCGCGAATGATTTTTTCGACCTTTTCGGCTGCCGCATCGGGCGAATTAACGCTTCTGGCGGCATCGAGAATATTGGTGGTTCTGATGAAGCTGTTGGAAAGCGGCACGGTGCCGCGATAGAGGTAGCCGCTGTTGGCGTCGAGCGTGACCAGCTCACCCTCTTTAACGACAATATCAGCTTCGCCGCCCTTGAAAGTGACAGTTTTTTGTTCGAGGTTGATCACCGCGTTGGCGCAACCGACCATGCATGGCTTGTTGAGCGTGATAGAAGTGATCGCCGCATGTGAAGTGCGGCCCGGGAAAACCGTGACAATACCATGCGAATTGTTGATGATGTAAAAGTCAGAGGGCTTGGTATTCTGCGCGAAATAAATGATGTTCTCGCGGTTTGCCTTGATTTCTTCAAGCTTTTCGAGAGTCAACACCAGACTGCCCCAGGTGATGCCGTGATTGATCGGCACGCCTTCGCTGATCGGCGGTTTCCATTCTCTGAATTCTTCTTCGACGCGTGGCACTGAAATAAAGGCATTGGTGGCACACATGCGCTCGACGCGCTTTCTGAACTCTTCGAGGCTGATGATGCCCTTCTTCATCATATCGGTATCGACGACAAGCTTGGCATAGGTGCTGATGCTGGCCCGGCGCGTCTGCAGCAGATACAGGCGGTCATCTTCGACGGTGAATTCGATATCGAGGTCGTGTTTCAGCTCGTTTTCGAGAGTATTCTTGTAACGGATCAGCTCGTCTTTGAGCCGTGGCGGAATCGCAGCAATCGAACGGGTGATGATATTGCCCATGACCACGTCTTCGCCCTGGGTCATTTCGCGGTATTCGCCGAACAGCTCGTCATGGCCATTGATCGGGTTGCGGGTGAACAGCACGCCGCTCATGCAGCTGTGGTTCTTGTTGCCGAAAACCATCTGCTGTATAGTGACCGCCGTGCCATAAATGACCTCGATCGAGAGTTCCTTGAGGTATTCTCTGACGCTCTGTGAGCGACTCGACGCAAAAACCAGCTCGATACATTTTACCAGCTGCTCGAAAGGGGCAGTGAGAAAAGCGTCGCCAAGCTTTTCTCTGACCAGGTTTTCGGCGTTGCTGATCATCGCCTCGGTAGTGCCGACCTGCTCTTCTTTTTTGATATCGATTTCAAGCGCAACAAGGGTGTTGCGCAGAAACCGCAGATAAATGCTGTTGCCGAAGGCGTCACCAAAGCTGCGGCGCTGAGCTTCAAGAATCTCGCGGGTGATGCCGACATTGAGAATTGTACACATCGAGCCGGGCAGGGAAATGGTCGTGCCCGACCTGACCGAGACGAGAAGCGGGTTCGTGGGGCAGCCAAGTTTGCGCCCGGTCTTTTCCTCAAGCTGCTGCACATATTTTTTGATGGCGGCTCTGAAGCCTTTGTGGTCGGCATTGTCGCTGAAAATCTCGCGGCAGATCGGCAGCCCGAGAATGAAAGCGGGCGGAATATTAACGCCGAGATTGTGCATGTCGATGATGCCGTTGCCCTTGCCGCCGAGGAAAGGGCGCACCGAATCAGGGGTAGGGTGCCAGGTGGTCGCGATAAAGGCGTCATAATTGCCATCAACCGGCGGCATTTCGGCGACCCGGTATTTGCCATACAGGCTGTTTTCGGCATTTTTGGTTGCCAGTTCGCGATTCAGGAAAATAATGATCTTTTCGATGAACTCGTTAACCGCATGAAACTCGGTGGTTCTGATGAAATTGTTGAAAAAGCGGTCTTTGATCGGCGACAGGCTCGAAGTCGGCACCTTGTAGGCCTCAAGCACGTAGTTAAGCATCTGACCGAGGCGGTAATAGATGTTTTTCTGCATGAACTGCTGCAGCTCGATCGCAATGTTCTGCATCAGGCGCTTGGTGCGCAGGATATCTACCGTTTCGCCCGCCGCCACTTCGCTGAGATCTTTCAGCAGCTTTTCGTTCTTTTCAGGAATAATGCCCTTCTGGTTCAGAAGGCCGATCAATTCACGCACCAGACCGACACATTCGCGAATGTTTTCGTAGGTGACCGTTTCGTAATGATTGTTGGTCAGGTCATTGGTGAAAATGAAGACCAGACGCCCGATATCGAGGTCGAGATTGATGAAATCATAGAGCTCGATGCGTTTTTCAAAATAAGATTTTTTGATCAGCATCTTGAAACTGGCAAGACGCTTGAGGCAGTCGACGAGATTGTGGGTGTTCTGAATATAACTGGCGGTGCAGATTTCGATGAAGGTCTGCATTTCTTTTTTGAGAAAACAGCGCTCAAAAAGGCTGAGGTTCTTTTCGAGATTGCCCTTAAC
>DAOQWI010000216.1:2511-5176 GCA_035342015.1 Candidatus Ozemibacteraceae bacterium
TCGCCGGCAAATGACATCATCGGATCGCTGCCGTTGCGCCCTTCTTCAAAATACTCGGCAGCACTGCGGATGTCGCCGATCAGATCGCCGCCGCCACTTCTGATGGGCAGCTTCTTCAGCACCTCGCGGCAGTAATAAATGTATTCGTTGGTGGGGCCCTGCATTGTGTTGAGCGTGCGCAGGGTTTCGGCAAAAAGTCGCTGGTAGATCGTCTCGATGTTTTCTTTGATATCGCGGTTGTCGGTGATCTTCTCTTCTTTGTCGAGCAGTCTGATGTTTACCAGCACTGCGATCAGCATGTCTATTTTCTTTTCGATATCGGGTTCCTGTCTTGATTCTATGATCTTCCCGATGATTTTGTCCCAGGTGTTGAGCGGAACCATGCCATGTTCAGCTGCAGAAATGCCAGAAGCGTTTTCAACCATTCTTTCCCTCCCTGTCCTGTCTATAATTATTGAATAACATGTTTTGCAGAAAGTGTCTATTAACAACTGTTAACGACAAATTTTTCCAGGTAGTTGTATTAAAAAGCCCGAAGGCTTACAATAATTCTAGAAACAAACAAAAAAAACGGCAGTCAGGGTCTTTTTTCATTCGCAAACAGGGGAACACCTCGTAAAAAGGCCGCCAGACTGTGGCTGGTTGCGAAACATAGTTGTATGCGGGGCGAGGGAAAATCATGGAAAATAGAACAGATGACGATTCGGGTAATCAGTGCGCGCTTGACTCCGAAGAATATCTGAAAGCAGTTCTCGAAATTTCGCTCGACGGTTTTTGGGCAATGAACCTCGACGGAAAAATCCTTACGGTAAATGATGCCTATTGCCGCATGACCGGTTATTCTCGCGAAGAATTGCTGGAAAAATCAGCCTGGGATCTCGACGCTGATGAAGATCAGCAGACGGTCCTGGCAAATATGGCCAAAGTGCGTCAGGCCGGGTATGCAAGATTTGAAAAGCGGCACCGGGCAAAGAACGGTAATATTATTGATTTCGAGATTGCGGTTGCTTTTTTGAAAGCTTTTGGCGGCCAGTTGATCTGCTTCTGCCGCGATATCAGTGAACGCAAAAAATACGAAGCCAGAATGTGCAAAAACGAAGCTTCACTGAAGATGTCGCAGCATCAGAGCCATACCGGCAGCTGGGAACTCAATCACCAGACGAAACAGCTTGTCTGGTCTGATGAGGTTTTTCGTATTTTCGAACTGGACCCGGCCATATTTGGAGCGAGCTATGAATACTTTCTTTCGATTATTCACCCTGAAGACCGGGAAAAGGTTAACGAAGTTTTTCTGAAATCACTGCATGAAAAGACCTTCTATCACGTCGAACATCGCCTGCTGATGCCAGACGGGCGCATTAAATATGTGTTCGAATTTTGTGAGACCAGTTTTTCTGAAAGTGGTGAGCCACTCGTCTCGAACGGAACGGTTCAGGATGTGACTACCCTCAAGCAGACAATTATTGCGTTGCGCGAGAGCGAGGCCAAACTGCGGGCAATCAGTGACAATCTGCCCGATGGCATGGTTTATCAGATCGACGCCGGAATCGATGGCAAAAGCCGCAAATTTACCTTCGTCAGCGCCGGAGTTGTTAAACTGCACGGCGTTTCAAGAGAAGAGGCCTTCAGAAACCCCGAATCGATTTATTCCCAGATACATCCCGACGACAGACAGATGCTGGCCGCCAGAGAGAAAGAATGTGCTGCCAATCTTTCTGATTTTAACTGTGAGGCAAGATTCGTTCTGCCAGACGGCAGGCAGCGCTGGGCTCTTTTTTCATCGCAGCTGCGGCGCCGCGACGATGGCCATATCATCTGCTGTGGCGTTGAGATCGATATCACCACTCAGAAAAAAGCCGAGCAGGAAAAAATGGCGCTTGAAAGCCGTCTGCATCATATTCAGAAACTTGAATCACTGGCAACCCTGGCTGGCGGCATTGCACACGGCTTCAACAATCTTTTCGCCGGGGTTTATGGCAATATCGACCTGGCGCTTGCTACAGCGGCTGAACCGAAAGTCATTGAATTTCTCGAAAACTCGATGCGCACGATTGACCGGGCCCGTTCGCTTACCGGGCAGCTGCTCACCTTTTCCAAAGGCGGGGCCCCCTGCCGCAAACCTGGTAACCTGGCCGCCTGTATTGCTGAATCGGTTCAACTGGCACTTGAGGGGTCAAAGGTCGCCTGCAGTTTCAGATTTGCCGATAATCTCATGAATTGCGTTTTTGACCGAAGTCAGATTGCTCAGGCGGTTGAAAATATAGCTTTGAATGCCAGGCAGGTAATGCCCGATGGCGGCAATCTTGAAGTCACCGGCGAAAATTGTTTGAGCTGCGGGCTGCCAGCTGTATGCCGGCCCGGAAACTATGTGAAACTGACTTTTAAAGATACCGGACCGGGGATGTCGAAGAATATTCTCGAAAAGATTTTTGACCCGTTTTTTTCGACCCGGCCCAATGGCCCGGGTATGGGGTTGCCAACCAGCTTTTCGATTATAAGTCAGCATGATGGCTATATCGAGGCTGATTCTGAGCCCGGTGTCGGCAGTATTTTTACGATTTATCTGCCTGCTTCCGCTGAAATTGAGCCGACTGCAGCGCAGACGGTAAGTTTCTCAGATCATATCGGTAATGGCACGATCCTGGTAATGGATGACGAAGAGATT
>DAOQWI010000217.1:0-5161 GCA_035342015.1 Candidatus Ozemibacteraceae bacterium
TCATCCAGATTTCCGGCAATTTCAGCCCCCCGCAATTAGGTCCTTATCTCTTCAATCGCCTGCAACGCGTATTCCTTCATACCAAGTCCGTCAGGAATGTTTTCGCGCATCTGTTCAAGACTGACTGTTACCGCTTTACGATCACCCTGCAGCATATCAATGATCACACATGCAATTTTCATCCCCAGAGCCGCGCGGCTATTCTCCGCTTTTTCCTTTTTCATCTTCTCAGCGATGGTATTCCAGGTTTCAGGGGCCGGAATTATTTCCAGGAGATCGTTAAATTTTGGAGCTGCTTTTGTTTTTTCAGGAATTTCGCCGTAGCCATATGAATAAAAATCGCCTCTGTTCTGCTCCAGAGAATAGTTGAAACATTTTTTAAAAAGCTGAAACCATTTATCCGCAGCTTCATCTGTCTTCATGCCGTTTCTACCCTCTTTATACCGGGCCAGTTCCTGGTTCAGCAGCCCCTTTTCTGCGTCAGAACCGGCAGTCAGCTTTTCTTCAATTTCCTGACTCAGAGAAGCAACCAATGCAGCGGCAGCCGGCAGGTGATGCAAATCAGCAGCCCGGGCTGAATCAACCGCAAAACTGGAAAACGAACATACGAGACCGGCAAGAACTATTTTTGGAATTTTCATGTATCCTCCTCAAAATCTTTTGCAACAATCTATCATTCATCACCCCCTTCGAACAAGTCAGATTGGCAATCAACTCCTGATAAAAGTCATATGATTCAATAAAAAAGAGCAACGGACCTGCCCGACAGAGTCTTGATGGCAAAAGAATTGGACAAGCGAAGCAAATGCCTTTATAATGCGGCAGAATCTCAATACTGGTGAAGGCAATGAAAAACGAAATCAACTGGCAGTGTGGCGAAAATGGCGGGTTGCCGATGAAGCTTGCGGAAAAGGGCCTCGATTTCAAGGGGCGCACCGCGTTTTTCTTCTGGTTTTCCGGCCTGGTTGCTGTGCTGTCAATGGTCTGGGTCATCATTCTGTCGCTCAAGCTGCTGCAGTTTTCACGCACCGACCCTACCCTGCCCTCATATTACGTGACCATCGCGTTTCTCTGCATCGCCGTCAGTGCCGCCAGCCTGTATAGTTTCTATCGCCTGTTCAAAACCAGACGGGCCTTCAGCAAAAACATCGAAATCGCAGACGGCACCGTTACCTACTGCGAAACCACCGACAAGGGCAAACGCGAATGGCAGGAAAAACTGCGCAAATTCGAAGGCATTGCTCTGCGGCACTACGACTACCGCGGCGTCGATTCGTGGTACATTGCCCTGATTCACAAAGACCGCGAGCGCTGCTTCCCGGTATTTGCGCCTGATTACGACTCACGCCTCGCACCCGAGACCGAAAAACGTGAACTGCTGGCCCGCTATGGCAGCATGTTCGGCCTGATAACCAGCTACGAGAAAAAAGAAGAGAAAAAAGAAGCATGAAAGCAAAAGCAGATAAACGCCATTCAGCCAACCCCGGCAAAATAACCTGGCAGCCCGGAACCGTTCTTTCACCGGTGCCGGCGGTCATGGTCACCACAGTCGGCAATGAAGGCCGCCCGAACATCATCACCATCAGCTGGGCCGGCACCGTCTGCTCTGAGCCGCCGATGCTCTCGATCTCGGTTCGCCCCGAACGCCATTCATTCAAGCTGCTGCGCGAAACCGGCGAATTTGTCGTCAATATTCCTGACCGCAAAATCGTGCGCGCAACCGATTACTGCGGCGTTGCCTCGGGCCGCGACCACGACAAATTTCACGAAACCGGTCTGACAAGCGGGCGCAGCGAAACGGTCAAGGCCCCGATCATCATTGAATGCCCCATCAATATCGAATGCAAAGTTGAGCGCGAAATCGAACTCGGCTCACACAGCCTGTTTCTGGCACGCATTACCAATGTTCAGATTTCTGCCGATCTCATCGACGACAAGGGCACTCTGAACGCCGAAAAAGCGGCAATCGTCGGCTATGCCCACGGGCATTACTACCAGCTTGGCAGGCAGCTTGGCCATTTCGGCTTCAGCGTGAAAAAGAATTGAAAAGCACAGATCTGCTGATAATTGGCGCCGGCCCGGCCGGTCTGATGGCGGCGATTCGCGCCGCCGATCTCGGGCTGCAGGTCACGATTCTCGAATCGATGCCGAAACCGGCCCGCAAGCTGGGCATTTCGGGCAAAGGCCGCGGCAACCTGACCAATACCGAGCCGTTCAACACGTTTTTAAAACATTTCAACAATGAGGGCCGGTTTTTGAAATCGGCATTCAAAGCCTTTTTCAATACCGATCTGGTCGAATTCTTCAATAAAGAAGGCCTGCCGACGGTCGAAGAACGCGGCGGCCGCGTTTTTGTCGCTTCCGGCCGTGCCGTCGAAGCGGTCGCCTGTCTGCACAAAGCCATCGAACGCCGCCGGGTGCAGCTGGTGGTCAACCGCCCGGTTACCGGCCTGATTGTCGAAAAAGGTCAGTGCCTCGGCGCCATTGCCGGCGGCAAACCATGGCTGGCCTCGGCAACCCTGCTCGCCACCGGCGGTCTGTCATACCCGGCCACCGGCTCGACCGGCGACGGCCTTAAATTTGCCCAGGCATGCGGTCACGAAATCGTCACCCCCCTGCCCGCGCTCGTGGCCCTGAAAACGCCAGAACCCATGCCCGAATATCTTAAAGACGTCGCTCTGCGCAACGTCTCGGCCGAACTGCGGGTTAACGGCAAAAAGGTCGCCGCCGAATTCGGCGAAATGACCTTTCTCGACGGCAATCTCTCAGGGCCGATAATCATTACCCTGAGTCGCCAGGCAGTGCCTGCGGTTCACGCCGGCCATCTCTGCGAAATATTCGTCGACCTCAAACCGGCACTCGACCACGCCAAACTCGATCGCCGCATTCTGCGCGACTTTGAAGAAAACCACAATGCGCGCCTCGATGAAGTGATCGCCAAACTTCTGCCGGCCGGCATGCGCCAGTTTTGCCTGCAGCAGCTCGAACTGAGTCCTTCGCTGAAAATAGCCCAGGTCACCGCCGTTCAGCGCCGACTGCTGCGCAACTGGCTCAAAGAGCTGAAATTCACGATAACCGGCAGCGCCCCCTGGGAACAGGCAATCGTTACCGCCGGCGGCGTTTCGACGCGCCAGATCAACCCGGCCACCATGGAATCAAAAATTGTCAAAAACCTCTACTTCGCCGGCGAAATAATCGATATCGATGCCGACACCGGCGGCTACAATCTGCAGGCAGCCTTCTCGACCGGCTGGCTTGCGGCAAATTCCCTGAAAAAATAACGGCAGGCAACTGACAGGCCAGGCCGTCAAACTGGTTAAAGCTGACTTTGCTTTTACAGAAACCGGAATATAAAGGAACAATAACATGAAACTGCTGCTCAGACAGATTGAAGTCAGCCTCGAATATACCCGCGATGACGTTATAAAAGCCGTCAGCCGCCGCCTGAACTGCCGCAGCAACCAGATCAGCAGTTGCGAAGTGACGCGCCGTTCGCTCGATTCACGACCGATGCGCAGCGCCCCGGTTTTTATTCTGACGGTTGAAGTCGTCATGCACAGCGGCTTCGCTCTGCCGCAGCAGCATCCCAAAGATGTAGAAGCTATCGGCAGCGAAGCAGAACAGCCGTTTATTTCGGCACCACTGCCGGAAAAAGCTGAATTCAAAAGACCAGTAGTCGTCGGAGCCGGCCCTGCCGGTCTGATGGCGGCATATCACCTGGCCGCAGTCGGCGCCCGCCCGATTCTCATCGAAAGAGGCGCCCGCGCCGAAGACCGCCGTGCCGTCGTCGATGCCTTCTGGCGCCAGGGAACCTTCAACCCCGAAAACAACGTTCTTTTTGGTGAAGGCGGTGCCGGACTGTTCTCTGATGGCAAGCTCACCGCCCGCAGCAAAGATCGGCCGCGCATCAGGCACTTTTTTCATACCCTCGTCGATTGCGGCGCGCCGACAGATATTCTGATCGATTCTGAACCCCATATCGGCAGTGACGTGCTGCAGAAAATCGTTCCGGAAATGCGGCGCCGCATCGAAGCTGCCGGCGGCGAAACTATTTTCAACACAGCCATGACTGACCTGCTCGTCGAAAACGGCCGCCTGACCGGCCTGATTGCCGGTGGCAGAGAATTCCGCACCGACAATCTGATTCTTGCAACCGGCCACAGTGCCAGAGATGTTTACCACCTGCTCGGCGAGCGCCAGGCGACCCTGCAGGCCAAGCCGTTTGCGGTGGGTATCCGCCTTGAACTGCCGCAGCGGCAGATCAATCAGGCGCAGTATGGCAAATTCGCCGGGCACGCCAGACTCGGAGCCGCAAGCTACAAACTGACAAGACGCCCCGAAGGCAATGCCAGAGCCTGCTATTCTTTCTGCATGTGTCCAGGTGGCCTGGTAATCACATGCGCCTCTGAAAATGGCGCTCTTACCACCAACGGCATGAGTTATTCACAACGCGGCAGCATCTGGGGCAACGCCGCTTTCATCGTGCCAATCGAGCCTGCCGACTATGCCGGCTTTGCCGGGCCGGAAACCCACCCCGAACTCGCCGGGCTGAATTTTCAGCTGGCAATGGAAAAAGCTGCATTTCTGGCCGGCGGCGGCGATTTCAGCGTTCCGGCACTGATGCTGCCTGACTTCATCAACGGCAAAATCTCGGCAAACCTGCCGGCTGACCGCTCGTGCCCCCTCTCAAAACCGGCTTCCTTCGATAAAATTCTGCCTGATTTCGTTCTCAGCACACTGCGCACTTCTGTTCCGAAAATGCTGCGCGAGCTCAACGGCGTCAATCAGAGTTCGGCAATCGTCTACGCTGCCGAAACGCGAAGTTCGAGCCCGGTTCGGGTCGTGCGCAGCGATGACGGCTTTTCACCGGCAATCGCAGGCCTCTACCCGGCCGGCGAAGGCGCCGGTTACGCCGGCGGCATCGTCAGTTCAGCCGTCGACGGCCTCAAAGCTGCAGAGCAGGTCGCCGAAGGCCTGCACGGCTGACCAGCCTGCCCATCAGGCAAAATAAAATTTTCAGCAATTCCAGGTAATCACCCCCGGCAAAACCACATTAAAGCGTAATTCAGAAACGCCTCGCACACCATTTTTCATACCGGCAGAACGAAACGGGCTAAAAAAAAGGGCCCCTGGTCAAAAAGCCAGGGGCAAAGTGAGAGGA
>DAOQWI010000218.1:0-5103 GCA_035342015.1 Candidatus Ozemibacteraceae bacterium
ACATCATCGAACCGGTCGACGTGGCAAGCACACGCATCCTGCTGCAGAAAACCCTCGAACGCCTGAAAAGTGAAATCAGGGCCGGCAAGGGCTGCCGACCAGCCTATTTCAGACTGCACCGCACTCCCCTGCCTGGTTTCACCGACTTACCTTTTCATGACGGCCACCCGGGCATTTTCAAGTCGAGCATGGAAACAGGGCAAAGAAATGTGCTGTTCACTTCCGGACCACACATGCTGAAAGCCGGGCTCGATGCCGCCACGACTCTTGCGGCTGACGGCATCTGTCTCGACGTCGTTGCCATCGGCCAGTTTTCTGACCCGCAGAAACATCTGAAGATGTTAAGCGAGACCGGACACCGGCTGTTTTCACTCGAAGATCATCGCCGGGAAAGTGGTGTCGGCAGTTTTGTCGCCTCGCTCGGGTTTCGCAACCCGGTGCGTATCGGTGCCCGCAAATACTGCCAGTCTTCGCTCAAACTCGACGAAATGCTGTCTGAGCATTGCATTACGGCCACCGATGTGGTTAAAGTAGTTAAAAAGGTGCTCGGCTGCAGTCATGAAAAATAGAAACAAGGAGCAGAAGCATGCCTGAATTCAGATTCAATCACAATAACATCAATGTTCTTGACCTCGAAAAAAGCCTTGCTTTCTATCAGAAAGCACTCGGACTGAAAGAAGTCAGGCGCAAGGAAGCGGCAGACGGCAGTTTCATCCTCATCTACCTTGGCGATGGTACTGGCGGGCACAGTCTTGAGCTGACCTGGCTGCGCGACCGCAAGGAACCATACAATCTGGGTGAAAACGAATTTCATCTTGCCTTCACAACCAATGATTATGAAGCAGCACATGCCATGCACAAAGAAATGGGCTGTATCTGCTACGAAAACCCGGCAATGGGCATCTATTTCATCGCCGACCCTGATAATTACTGGCTTGAAGTCGTTCCAGAAAAGAAGATGAAATAATGCTGCTGCAAAGTTCAAACCGGCGCCAGGGCGGAATCGGGCCGACGCAGCTGATTGCAGTTATTCTGCTGCTGACTCTCGTCGGCATCGGCGTTTATTACTGGCAGCAGAGCAAACCAGCTCCCGGCCGGCCGCCGCTAGTCACTACCAGCAAAGGGTTTCCGATTGATGAAGCCCTGCGCGAGGCAACGCGCCGCACCGGCAATGTTGTATTCGGCGGCAACCCGGTCATCAGCGGCAGTGCCACCCTTACTCTGCTGAAAAACATTGCCTACCATACCGGTTATTGTGAAGAGCGCCGCAACCCGCTGTGGGTCGCTTACCGTCTTGACGCCAAAGAGGTCGGCGAGAAGTTGAAAAGGCCGAAGGGGTTCAAGGCCGACCTGCGAACCCTGTCGCGTGTTTCCCCGAATGATTTTGCCAAAACCGGTTACGACCGCGGTCACATGGCACCAAACTCGGCAATTGCCCAGCGTTTTGGTCTCGACGCCCAGCATGAAACCTTTCTGATGAGTAATATTGTGCCACAGAGCCCGGAACTGAACCGAAAAGTCTGGCAAAGGCTTGAAAAGCTTGAAGACGAGTATGCCAACAACCTCGAAAGTATCTGGGTCATAACCGGCCCGATTTTTGACCTTCATATTCAAACGATTTCGAATAATATCGAGATTCCCGACGCATTTTTTAAAATTATTTTTGACGAAGAAAAAGGCAATCTGCGCACCCTGGCATTTCTGATTCAGCAAAGCGTCACCGGCAGAGAGCCTATCGACAGCTTTCTGACCAGCATCGATGAAATCGAGAAGCTTACCGGCCTCGACTTTATTGCGCCGCTGGCAGACGAAGTCGAAGACAAACTCGAAGCGGCAGCTCCAGCCAGAATCTGGTAACAGCAGGAGACAGAAATGACAGATAATTCAACCAGCAAAACCAATCTGATCATCATTGTAATTGGCATTCTGTTCATGTTCCTTCTTCTTTATCACGTTTTTGGCAGCACCAGCCAGGGCATCTACTCTATCGCCACCGTTAAAAACGTTCAGTCGATCGAATCAGAAGATCCAGACAGCAATGAAAAGACTTTTGCGGTCGAGCTTGATTTTCAATCCGGGGAACACAAGGGCAGAACCATGGTTGCCGAGCATTTTGAAACGCCCGGTTCAGCCTACAATCTTGATCTGCAACAAGGCGAAACGATTCTTGCGGTAGTCGAAAAACAGGAAGACCAGGAAATAGTCGGCATTGACGAGCATTTCAAATCGCACCGTCTGATGTTTCTTTCGGGCCTGATCATTGTAGTGATTGCTGTTCTGGCTGGTGTAAACGGCGTAAAAGCCATGCTGGCGCTTTTCTTCACGCTTATCATAATCTTTGGCGTGATGGCCAGACTATTATTGCAGGGCTGGTCGCCAATTCCGCTCTCTATTGTCTGTTCATTCGCCATCATTCTGATCAACATCGTTATAATTGCCGGGCGAACACGAAAAGCTCTTATTGCCGGCCTTGGAACCCTCAGCGGCGTGATTCTGGCCGGGATTTTCGGCTGGCTGGCAGCGACTTTTCTGAAATTGAATGGCTACAGCGGCGACGAGAGCACATTTCTGCAGATTCTCAATGCGAGCATAGATCTACGCGGCATCATGATCAGCGGTATCATTATCGGAGCTCTGGGAGCGGTTATGGATGTCGCGATTTCGATCGCTTCGTCGCTGCTCGAAATTTCGCTGGCCAACCCGGCTTATGATCGTCAGAAACTCTTTGCCAGTGGTATGAACATCGGGCGCGACATCATCGGCAGCATGGTTAACACTCTTATTCTGGCCTACACTGGCGCATCTCTAACATTGATTCTGGTGTTCGCCATGCAGAAAGAAGACTTTCCGCTCATTAAGATCATGAACATGGAATTCATCTGCACCGAAGTGGTAAGATCGCTGGCAGGCCTTTTTGGCATGGTACTGGCAATTCCGATAACTGCTCTGATAGCATCTTTCATTTATTCCCGCCGGCGTTTTGACAGAGCCGACATTTCAGACAGCGCCGAAGTTGAATAGACGGAAGGTCTGTGTTAGGCTGACCAAAACATTATCAGGGAGACGCGCATGTTTGATCAGAGAGTGACGCTGCTCAGTGACTACGCCAGCCAGTATCTGCAGAAGGGGCAGGAAAGCGAGACCGGTGGATTGTGGGGCAACATGATCAGCCTTTTTGGTTCACGCAGGTCCAGACCGGGAATTTCTGGATTTCAGGGGCAGCTCGATAGCGCTGACTACCTTTCTGACGAAGGTTTTGCGCCTTTCTGCAAAATTGACGACCGCGTCATTCATGTCAAGAAAAATCAGGAAGAATGCCTGATTGCCATTTCACAGAACGACAAAGTCTGGGATTTGACGACATGGGGCGAAGATTATATGTTCATAACCCGCTTCATTGCCGAATGTTACTTCATGATCACCCGCGACGACTACCATATAGATGACGATGAGAGAACGGTTTTCAGGGCGATTGTCGGCTGCATCGAGGCAACATCTCAGGAAATACTCGATGCCCGCAATATCGTCTACTGGACTCTGATAGAAAAGGTTGTCGAAGATGGCGTTGTAACTGAAGAAGAGCTGTCAGTAATGGCAAAGATCCGTAAGGAACTTGAAATTGACAGTCACAATGTTGAAGAACTGCACACGAAAGCATTGAATGATTATTACGATCTTGTTCGACAGAGACATGAAGACTCAGACTATGGCCTCGAAGAGCTTGAAAAGATTCAGGAAATGGCAAAACTTTTGAATGTAAAATTAAATCGGGTCTCAGGCCTTTAACAATGGATGATCTGAGCCACCATTTAAATTTTCTCAACTCAGACGAGCCAGAGAAACAGCTTGACGGGCTGGCATTCTTTGCCGCCTGTGACAGCAGCATGCTGACCGGCGAAGTCATTAACCGACTGGTTTTTCTTGCAGAACATGCCCCGCGACACATTTCCAACGTGGCCTCATCGATCATTTCGCAGTCACTGGCGAACCGACAGCACAATTTTGTTGCCGCTCCTCTGCTGCACAAACTGAAAACCGCGAAAGAAAACGAAATATCACTGCATGAGCTTGAGTGGGCAACAAGGTTGAACACCATTTCTTTTAAAATAGCTCTTGAAGAATATTTAGACCGTTGCACCGAAGAGAAGCATATTTCGTGGCTGGTCAAAAACCTGCCAAAAGCCTACCCCGACCCCGAGCAGATTTCGTTGCTGACTTCTTTTCTGACCTACGGTGACGACCGCATTGTCAGCAATACTATCGAAGGGCTCGAGAACATCAAAGATCCGACGGTGGTTTCTATTTTTGCACAGATGCTTTCACATGCATCACCGCGAGTGAGATCAACGGCAGCAGGCGCACTTGCCCGTGTTAATCCCGAAAAAGCCTGGCAGGCACTGACAAGAATGCTTGAAAATCCAGAACAGACCGGCAGAGTCAAAGCCGCCTGCCATGCCATCAGACAACTGCGGAATCGCGATTTTGCCGAGCTTCTCATTCCACTGCTGCAGCACAATGCAGTCTGCGAAGACGCTGCCAGTACCCTTGCGGTTCTGCTTCTCGAAAAAACTCGCCTGGTTTTCGATCATCGACTGCTGAAAAACCGACCGGATCTGAAAGAAAAAGTGGCGGCAGCTATGATAGAAAATTTGCAAAAACATTGCCAGCGAAAATAAAATCAGTGCTATAATACCTGCCCACTCTTTTTTCTGGAGGCACTGATGACGATTCTCGGCCGCGAAGCCATTGTTCAGGAAATGAAAAAAGGCAACATCAGAATTGAGCCTTTTGACGAGAAAATGCTCGGCCCAGCCAGCATCGACCTTCATCTTTCCAATGCTTTCCGTGTTTTTGTGCATCTGCCAAACGAACTGCACCTGACCGACAATATGGATTTTAAAGCCGCCACCAAAGGGTTGGTGGTTCCGGATGGTGAAACCCTTACCGTAAGACCTGGGCAAACCGTTCTTGGCATAACCCAGGAAAAGGTCAGCCTCGGTAACGGCCTTTCGGGGTGGCTCGAAGGGCGCAGCCGTTTTGCCCGCGTCGGTCTTCTGGTTCACATTTCCGCCTCATTTATGCAGCCCGGAATCAGCAACCATC
>DAOQWI010000219.1:0-5065 GCA_035342015.1 Candidatus Ozemibacteraceae bacterium
GAAATTTTGCGTATGGCCGCCTGGGCCTCGAGACCGCCCATTCCGCCGGGGATTGTCAGGTCAAAGATCATGCCGGCAATTTTTCGGCCACTGGCGGTTCCGGAAAAATGCCGGCGGTATTGCAGCCATATCCAGAAAGTGACGCCAGTGCAGAGCGCATTGGTCATAAAATAGCTGAACATAACGGTCTTGACGTCAACGGTAAACATTTTCAGCTCCCGGGTAAATTCAGGACAAAAAGTCAGGCAGTCGCAAGTTCAGCTTCGATAATTTTTTCTACTTCGTGCCACTCTTGCTGCAGCTCTTTAAAAGAGTCTGCAAGATTTTGCGGATTATCGCCGGCAGCGGTTTCGATTTTTCCGGCAAGTCTGCCCAGTCTGGCGAAGGTGAGGGTCAGGGCCGAACCTTTCAGGGCATGGGCTGATTTACGGATTGTCTTTTCATCACCGAGTTCGATGCTTTCTTCTAAAGCCTTGATTCGTGCCAGGGTGTCTCTTCTGAAACCTGCAAACAACTGCCTGAGAATATCGGGGTCATCGCCAATCTGATTCAGAAGTTCTTCGCGTGTGAATCTTGTGCCCTGTTCTTCGGGTTGAGTTTTATGATCGGCCGGAGTGTTCAATCTGTTTCCGAAAAAATGCTTCAGAACCTCTGCCATTGCTTGAACGGTTACAGGTTTGGTCAGGTAGCCATCCATGCCGGCAGCGAGATTCTTTTCGAGTTCTTCTTTGATTGCCCCGGCAGTCAATGCCACAATCGGAGTATGTTTCCCGGTTTTTTGTTCAAAGTCGCGGATTTCGACTGTCGCCTGGCGGCCATCCAGCTCCGGCATGCTGATATCCATGAATATCAGGTCAAAATTTTCTTTTTGGACGATTTCTACAGCTTTTCGGCCATTTATGGCTTCGACAAATACGGCATTTGGCAACATTCTGCTGATTATTGCCCTGGCCAGAAAGGTGTTGGTTGGTATGTCTTCTGCAATCAGGATTTTGCAGACACAGTCATTGTGGAATGGCGGTGCAGCTGCAACTGATTTGCCGGCAGCAGCTTCCGTCTTCGTCGACTGGGGAAGAGTGCCAGTTCTGCAACTGGTTTTCAGAGTGAAGAAAAAGTTTGAGCCTTTTCCCAGTCCGCTTTCCAGTTGAATACGGCTGCCCATTTTTTCGGCAAGCAGGTTTGAAATCGCCAGACCAAGGCCGGTGCCACCAAATTTGCGGGTTATCGAGGCGTCGGCCTGCGAAAATGCTTTGAAAAGACGATCTTTTTGATCTTCCGATATTCCGATACCGGTGTCCTTAACCGAGATTTTATAATAGCCATTATTCTGTTCGCCAGTTTTAAATTCAAGGCTCAGTTCAACCGAGCCGGCTTCGGTAAACTTGATGGCATTGCCGAGAAGGTTGATCAATATCTGTTTGAGCCTGTCAGGATCGAGCATAGCCAGGTTTGGAATATTTTCCTGAATTGTCAGTTTCAGCTCGAGGCCTTTCTGGGCAACGTGGTATTTCATTATTTCTCTGACCTGTTGCATAAGGTCGCAGATATCGGTTTCATTTGTGTCGAGTTCCAACCGGCCCGCTTCAATTTTTGAAAAATCGAGAATGTTGTTAATGACCGAAAGCAGTGTCTGGCCACAGAGGTTGGCATTATCTGCAAACTTTTTCTGAGCTGTGTCTAGGGGCGTCTGCTGCAGGAGTTCAGTAAATCCAATAACTCCGTTCAGGGGCGTTCGCATCTCATGGCTCATATTGGCAAGAAACTCAGATTTGGCCCGGTTTGCCAGTTCTGCCTGCCGTTTCGCTTCTGCAAGCGTGGCTTCTGCCCTTTTACTTGCGGTTATGTCAGTGTGCGAACCGGCCATTCTGATTGGCCTGCCTTCGTCATTTCTTATCGCTGTGCCGCGGGCCCGCATCCATACTATTTCGCCATTTTTATGGCGCATGCGGAAATCAGTGTCATAACTCTGCATCTCTCCTTTAAGATAGAGATTTACGTATGACATGACCCTCTCATGGTCTTCTGGCAGAATCAGCTTTTCGAAGGTCGAAAACTCGTTGGAGAGCTCATTGTCGTTATATCCGAGCTGTTCTTTCCAGCGGGGGGAAAGAAAGAGTTCGCCGGTCAGCAGGTTCCAGTCCCAGATTCCGTCGTTGCTTCCGGCCACAGCGATTTCGAACTGCTCTTTGCTTTTTTTCAGCGCTTCTTCTGCTTCTTTTTTGGCGGTTATGTCAATGACTACGCCAATATAATGCAAAATTTCCTGTTCAATGCTTCTGATTACTGAAACCGAAAGGTTTCCCCAGAAAATGCTGCGGTCTTTTCTTACGTAGCGTTTCTCGATGTTGTATGTGTCGATCTCGCCGGATTTGATTTTATCTATCAGTCGTGGGCTCAATTCAACGTCGTCAGGATGGGTAACATCTCTGAATGTCAGTTCTCTCAGCTCTTCTGTCGCGTAACCCAGCTGCTGCTGCCACCATTTGTTAAAGAAAATGTATTTTTCGGTGTGGTCGATCATGCAGATGCCGACATTGGCCGAACTGAAAATGCGGTGCAATGTTTCTTCGCTCTTCTGCAGAGCCAGCTCGATATTTTTCTTTTCGGTTATGACACGGTTACAGCCGCGGGTACCGAAGCATCTGCCATGACTGTCATAGACCACCCGGCAGACATGGTTTACCCATTCGATTTTGTTGCCGCGAGTTATGATGCGAAAGTCTATTGCCCGGCGATGGCCATCCGGGCCGATATTTTCACGGTGTTGATCGAAAAGAGGCCGGTCATCAGGGTGAATGATATTGTGCAGCAGTTCATCATCACGCATGAAGTCTTCTGGCCCGTAGCCGGTGATTCTTGTGCACGATGGGGAAATGTAGACGATTTTGCCGTTTTCATCCTGCCAGTATTCAAGGTCATGCGTGTAGTCGGCTACCAGCCTGAATCTTTCTTCGCTTTGCTTCAGTTCAGTTTCAAGTCTTTTTCTTTCGGTAATATCGATTTTGATGGCGACCAGGTTGGTTACCTTGAGATCTTCGTTTATAACCGGCGAGATGACGGCATATTCCCAGTAATTGCTGCCATCCTTGCGTTTGTTGTAGAACTCCCCTTCCCAGACTTTTCCCGATAGAATAGTCTCCCAGAGATCAGTAAAATATTCTGTCGGAAAATGTTCTGCTTTGAGAATTCTGGGGTTCTGACCAACGGCTTCTTCGAGCGAATAGCCGGTCATTTTGGTGAAAAATGGGTTTACGTATTCTATTTTTCCGCAGGGGCTGGTGATTACGATTGAGACAGGGCATTCAGTAACGGCAGTTGAAAGCTTTCGCAGCTGAATTTCCTGTTCTTTCAGTTCGGTAATATCGACGACAGAGCCAAGTGACTTAAGTGGCTTACCGCTCTCGTCATAGGTGGTTCTGGCTTTTTCGATAACATATTTTATTCTGCCTGATGGCGTTATCAGCCGGTGTTCGCTGAAAAATCCGGTTCGATTCTGCAGGCTTTCATTATATTTTTTCATTATTTCTTCGCGGTCGTCAGGGTGAAAGCGGGCAAAAACATTTTCAAGATTCAGTTCCAGACTGTCTTTTGTCAGCCCGTGAATTCGATAAACCTGGTCTGACCAGGTGATCCGGTTTTCCAGCAGGTCGTGTTCCCAGTGGCCGACATTGCCTATTTCCTGGGCTTCTTTCAGAGTTTCTTCGCTTTGCTTGAGCGCCTGCAGCATGAGATTTCGTTCGGAAATGTCCTGAAAAACCAGCGAAACAAGGCTTTTGCCAGGCATGTTTATGCGGGCGGTATTCGCCAGAAGAAAAGCTTTGCGGGGTTTTCCCTGGTGACTGAGGCGAGCTTCGTAAGGCACGTTTTGATGCACTGTTCCGGTTTCGATGGTGTCGGCGATTGCGTTTCTCAGTTGGCAGTTATGGCAATCGCTGCCATACCCGCAGCCCCTTGAGTCTTCATCGGCATTTGGGCAGCCGAAGGCGTTGCTGGCACTGAAGTTTCTCAATTCTTCAAGCGTGGTGTGCAGATATTCGAGAAGATGTTTGTTGGCGTAAACCACTTTCTGTTCATGGTTTAGCACGCACATCATTATCGGTGAATTCTCGTAGACAGTTTCGAGCTCGGCACGCTTTTCTTCGAGCTCCATTTTGACGCGGTTCTGGTCGGTAATGTCTTCGGCCGAGGCAAAAATATAACGGCCATTCGGCCGCGAATACCATTTTATCGTGCGATATGTACCCTTTTTATGCCGGTAACGGTTGATGAAGTTCAGCACTTCCTGCTGTTTCGAGAGGACACCCATGACGCTGATGGTGCTTGCGAGATCTTCGGGGTGCACGTAATCCAGAAACCTCTGATTCTCGAGTTCTTCGACTTTGAAGCCGAGAATGTTTTCCCAGGCATGATTAACCTTGAGAAAGTTGCCGTCGGTGTCGGCGATGCACATGGGCTCGGGGGTAATTTTGAACAGCCCTTCGAGCCCCTTCAAAACGCTGCGTTCATGAGTTACGTCATGATAAATAACAGAAACAAAGCCTTTCTCTGGCGAATGAGCATGGCCGAGATAGGTTTTTCCGTCGTCAGAAAGATATTCGAATGAATCGTTGCCCCCGTTTGCAGCAATGCCGGCAAAAAAGCTTATGAAGTCAAAGGGGTGGTCTTTGAGGCACGGAAACAACCGGGTGACATGCCCGCCGATAACCTGTTTGAGCGGCAGTCTGAACATTTCGGCAAAAGCCGGGTTGGCGTCAATGATGACGTAGTCTACAGCCTTGCCGGCGGCATCGGTGACAATTTTCTGCAGAGAATAGCCAAAAGGCGCTGTCTGAAAAACTTTCTGCTGTATATTTTCTTTCATTGAAGATACCTGCAACTTAGGCTAAGGGCGCAATTTAATGATCTAAAGGGCGCAAAAATCAATAACCCGCAAAATCAGGACATCCAACCAATCAGTACATAAGGATACCATGTTTTTGCTGTCTGCTGCTGATTTTTATATAACAGCCAGGGAAACGTAAACTTTTTT
Source organism: Candidatus Ozemibacteraceae bacterium (assembly GCA_035342015.1). Lineage (GTDB taxonomy): Bacteria > Muiribacteriota > Ozemobacteria > Ozemobacterales > Ozemobacteraceae > Rifleibacterium. The sequence goes on from DAOQWI010000219.1 coordinate 5,030, forward strand.
CTTTCCAACAGCGTGTTACGGCATGTCAGTCGTTGC
>DAOQWI010000220.1:0-5037 GCA_035342015.1 Candidatus Ozemibacteraceae bacterium
AACCTCATTCATACCCTCCCCTGCCGCTTTCATAGATTATCTTTATCTCCCCGCAAGAATTGATCCGCAGCAGAACATGCAAATTGTCAGGTTTTTTAGGAGTCGGCGCAGTTGTTCTGCCCGTAAAGACTTGCATTTGGCTTCGATATATCTTCATGTAAAACTCAAGTTTATAGATTTACGATCATTGCTAGAATGGACAAACCAGGACAAGCATAGCAGGTAATTCGAAATTTTCTTTTCTCATTGATGAGCCAAAAGGCAACCTTGATAAATCCCTAACGATCTTCATCCTTTCTGGCTCTGGCATAAGCGCCAAGGAAATCAGCTCGAGAACAACTGCAACAGCAGCAAATTCTAATGAAGAGGAACCACGGGTATAAAAAACTATGGCTATTAAAAAACAAATACATGCTGCCACATCAAAAAATCTCATATTGCATCTTCCTTCAACATTTAAGGATTCTCGCAACAATTGAAAAGTAGTCGCGAGTAATACAACCCACCGAAAACAGCTTTTGAGGTAAGTGGCAATTTTTAGGCTTCAACATACGTTCGGAAAATCTGAATTATTCTTCGGGAATATTTTCTGAGTCGTTTTCTGAGGTGTTTTCTGGGTCTTCCTGGGAGGGTTGCTGTGCATCCTGGCGGTTCCAGAGGCGGGCCCAGAATGAGAGGGCTTCGGGGTCGCGGTGCAGACGGGCGCAGATTTCGTTGTAGACGCAGATGGCTTGCGAGATTTCGCCGGAAGCGGCGCGGTCGATGCGGTCGCCAGGGGTACCGGCAACCAGCTGCCGCAGACCTTTGACCAGGTCGGTCAGGGGCGAAATAAGAATCGAAGCGGCGAGAACCCCGAACAGGGTCGCAAACAGACCAACGCCAAGAGTGAAGGCAATCGTGCCCCGGCGCAGGTGCGTCAGAAGGCCGGCAATAGCCGTTTCTGGAATGCCGGTGCATATGCCGAGACCTGATTTTTCCATGCGTAGAACGGTTTGAAGATAGCCTGATTCACGGATAAGAAGATCTTCGGCTTCCATCCACTGGCTGTGCGGCGAAAAATTTTCGGGAAGATCGCCGACGCTGAGAAGAACCTTTGCATCCTTGTCGATAAGCGCAATGTAGCCGCGCGGGTGCGGTTTCAGACGATTCATCATTTCGAGCAGTTTGTTGGTGCGGTCGAGCACAATGCCGCAGCTGAGAAGCCCGACTACCTTTTCCTCATGTACGACCGGCACGATAAAAGAGTTCATCAGGCGATCGGTGGCCGACTTGAAAAACGCCGAAAACACCGGCGTTCTGGTTTCGAGAGCCCGCACCAGGTCGAAATAAACCATGCGGGTCTTTTCCTGTTCACGGTAGTTCTGAAAGTTTTCGCCGGCATATTTCGCCAGATCGCGGCCATCGGCATAGGCAGCCGCTTTGAGAGGCCCGGCCGCATCGAAATAATAAATATTGTTGAACAGCGAAGACGAATCGACGGCCACCTGCAGAAACTTCTGCACATCGTCTTCCGAACCCGCGTTGAGAATTGTGTGCCGACTCAGACGCATTATGGCTTCCGCAGCATCGTCAGCCTTGTCATTGAGACTTGAACCGATGGTAGTCGATATACTGCGCATAGAATCATTGAACTGACCAACGATAATGCGCCGGCTTTCGAGATAATTGAGGGTACCCGCCCCGACGGCGGCAATAACGCTGAGAAGCAGAAAAAGCACGGTAATCTGAAAATACAGACTGAAAGAAAATTTCATAAAGTTTAGAAAGACTCCTGAGTCTTGTGGCATAACTGTCAGTGTGACTGTGAATAAACCATTATACAGATTAATGCCTCGCTTGCTAAGCCCCCGCCATAAAATAATGCATGAAAATTTTTAATTGCCAAAGTGCCAATAAAAAAGCCCGCCGACAATCGCCGGGCGGGCCAGGAAATCTTTTTTAAACAGACTTTTACAGGACCCTGAGAGTTGCAACCTCAACGATATCTTCAGGGAAAATACCCACCACAGCCTTCTGATAAACCTTGCAGGTACCGTCATCGAGTTTTTCTACTTCAACAAAGCCCGGCAGAGAGCGAAGATCTTTTATATCAGGCTGGCTGGGGCAGAAATAGCCAGGATTTGCGTAAGCATGGTTTTTGCCGTTTCCGCACAGGCTGAGAGTCGGAACATGCGTATGCCCCATTACCGCCACCTTGCAGTGCGGATTGTTGATAAAGTGCATTCTGACGAAATGACCCAGGCCGTCATAAGCGACCTCAGCTTCACAAAGCGCTTCATAAAAGTTGTCTTCGGTTATCAGATTCGGGTAAAAACGGGCCACGCCATCGGTATGCACTTCTGCAAGGCTCTTTCCGGCTACTTTGAATTCAAGCAGATTATTGCGGTTGTGCTGCAGCATCAGGTCGAGAATGATGCGGGCCGGGTTGAACTTTTCGCCGCGGTGCGCCTGCTGCATCAGCTGTGCAATAAGATCATGCAGCTTGATGCCGAAACTGTCGTAGCTTGTGCTGCCACTGCCCGCAACACAGGCTGCATCCATGCGGTGTGTGCTGGCAATACGCTTCTGCAGAAAATGACAATAGATGCGGGCGACGAAGTAACCAAGCGGCAGCGGTGCCATCGGGTTTTCTTCGTTCAGCGCCGGCTTGTTGAAAAGATCGTGCTGATGGCCATGCTCGGCCCAGATCATGTCGTTGAGATAGTAGGTATTGGCAACCGCCCCTTTTTCGAAATCATGGCCATGCCCCGGCAGAATCTTATTATCAGACCTTGAAGCAAGTGCCTGATTGATGTCTCTCAATTCAACTTCCATGTCGTGGTCGCCGTTGATGAAGCGCACCCTGACTTCGTCAAGCAGACTGATGAAGTCGCCATCGTTCTGCCGCTGAAAAATGCCGGGGTTCTGGTCCATTATCAGACCAACCGACGGCGGGGCACAGAACGGGTGATAATTCCAGAGATCGAACCAGTCGCCAAGTATGACCAGCTCATCAATATTGCGGGCATTTTCCTGCAGATAGCGCAAAAAGCATTTCAGCAGAGGTTCGTGCACCGATTTCTGATACCAGTTGGTTTCGGCTCCGGAGCCAATGTGAAGATCGCCGACAAAAACAGTGCGACTGGCCATTGCACCTCTCCTTTAAACTGAGGCAGATGCAGATATTGCTGCAGCACAATGCTGTTTATAGTATAATTGCCTCCCGGTTCCTCTAACTTAAATATAACCCTTTTACGAAAAATTTCCTACCCTTGCGAAAAAATCGCCACAATACGGAGACAAAATGTACGCAGACAATCTTTTCCCCGCCTTCATGCTGACCATGCTGGCCGGTCTGGCCACCGGCATTGGCAGCCTGCTCGCCTTTCTTTCAAAAAAAACCAGTAAACGCTTTCTTGCCGTGGCTCTCGGTTTCTCAGCCGGGGTTATGATCTACGTGTCGATGATCGAAATTTTTGTCAAGGCGAAAGACTCACTGGTCGCGGCAGTCGGGCCGACCAGGGGTTACTGGTATACCACGATCGCCTTTTTCTGCGGCATGTTCCTGATCACCCTGATCGACAAGCTGGTTCCTGAATTCGAAAACCCGCACGAAGCGCATGAAGTCAGCGAACTGGAACGCAACCCTGAAAAGAACGGCACGGTCAAGAAACCGGATACAGCCAGCCTGCACCGCATGGGTATCTTCTCAGCCCTCGCCATCGCGATCCACAACTTTCCAGAAGGTCTTGCAACCTTCACTGCCGCCCTCCAGGACCCAACCCTTGGCGTCAGCATCGCCTTCGCCATAGCAATTCACAACATCCCTGAAGGAATCGCGGTATCGGTGCCGATCTACTACTCAACCGGCAGCCGCCGCAAAGCCTTTATGTATTCGTTTCTTTCGGGCATGTCAGAACCGGTCGGCGCAATTTTCGGTTATTTCGTTCTGATGCCGTTTTTCAACGACACCATGTTCGGGCTGCTGTTTGCCGGAGTCGCTGGCATCATGGTCTTCATTTCACTTGACCAGCTGCTGCCCGCCGCCGAAAAATACGGCGAACACCACCTGTGCACCTATGGTGTAGTTTCAGGCATGATAGTCATGGCCCTCAGCCTGCTGATGTTTTCCTGAACTTATTTGCTCGAAAGCATCCGATCAATCAGAATCGAAGCCATAGGTATTATAACTGCCGACAGCAGACCAATTACCTTGTTCATGTCAAATGGCCAGGTATTGATGTCGTGCAGATGCGTTCGAATTTCCATCAGGTTGCGCAGCTTGTGAATCTTGTCGTGGTCAAGGCTTCTACCGGAGAGCAGTTCATTGAGCTCATGCGAAATAAGGTTCAGCTTGCAATCCTTCTCACGGATCATGGCTCGATGAATGTTATAAATCGGCCAGAAAAGATAAAAAAGAATCGCCACTCCGAACATCCCGAACCATACCGCCAGCAGTGAACCGAAGTTCCAGCCGCCGATATGCCGTGCAACGATGCTGCAGACATAGGGAATGACGGCAAACAGTGTCGTCTGCAGAATAAACTTGCCCAGCAGTCGAATGCCTGAGTTTTCTTCCTGAATGATAAGAATGCGCAGGTCAAGATCTCCGAATTCTCTTATGAACATTGCAAATTTGATAAAATAGACAATCGCAGAGGCTGACCAGAAGAGAAAACAAAATTCGTATGCCAGATAAGCAAGCTCGCCACCCGAACTCTCGAACGGGGTACCGATAATATAGCGATCACCAAAAACCGCAATTGTACAGATAGTTAAACCGATCGCAATGGGCAGGGGCGATGAAAAAATGCGTTCGCGGGCTGCGAGATAATAACTCTCGCTTCTCTCTCTCGACCAGCCTGTAATTACCGGAATTTCGTTTCTGAAACGGTCTAGAAGCTTCTCAAACCAGACAAGTCCGGCCGAAGAAAAGAACATCTGCATGGCGTTCAGAAAAAACGACACGAGAAAAATCCGGTCTTCCTCGCCGAAAGTCCAGTAAATCGAAATACTGAAATAAAGGATCATGCTCAGGATCAAGTAAAACATCCAGTA
>DAOQWI010000221.1:0-4906 GCA_035342015.1 Candidatus Ozemibacteraceae bacterium
GGGGTTCAGCATGCTGAACCCCAACGATATTTTTACTCAACGGTTACCGATTTGGCGAGGTTGCGGGGCTGGTCGACGTCGAGACCGCGCAGGTCGGCGACGTAGTAGGCGAACAGCTGCAGCGGCACAACATTGATGATCGGCGAGAAAATGTCGGAAACCTTCGGCACTTCAATGACGTGGTCGGTCAGAGACCTGATCTCGTGATCGCCTTCGGTAGCGATGGCAAGCAGTCGGCCGGAGCGCGCCTGAACTTCCTTAAGATTCGAAATCGTTTTGTCATAGAGCTCAGAATCGGTAACAATAGCCATTACCGGCATTTCCTGGTCGATCAGAGCGATGGGGCCGTGCTTCATCTCGCCGGCGGCATAGCCTTCGGCATGAATGTAGCTCAGTTCTTTCAGTTTCAGGGCGCCTTCGAGGGCGGTCGGGTAATTCAGGCCGCGGCCGAGAAACAAAAAGCTGCGGGCATCGAGGTATTTCGAGGCCAGGTCGCGAATCTGCTCGTGCTTGTCGAGAACTCTTTCGATCTGCTGGGGCAGCACTTTGAGCTCACGGATCTTTTCCTGGACGTAGGCCGGATCGAGAACCGAACGAATTTTGCCCAGCATCAGCGCCAGCAGAGTCAGAGCCGTCAGCATGGCGATATAAGCCTTGGTCGAGGCAACGCCGATTTCGGGGCCGGCGTGAATATAGACAAGGCCATCGACTTCGCGCGTCAGAGACGACTCTTTAGCATTGACAATGCCAAGAACCTTGGCGCCGCGCTTGCGGGCTTCTTTAACGGCGGCGAGGGTATCAGCGGTTTCGCCCGACTGGCTGATGGCAATTACCAGGGTATTTGCATCGACAAGCGGCGAACGATAACGGAATTCACTGGCAAGATCGCACTCAACCGGAATCTTCACCAGACTTTCGATAAGATACTTGCCGACACAGGCCGAGTAATAAGCGGTGCCGCAGGCAACCATGACGATGCGCTGCGCACGGTAAATATCGGGCCCGGAAAGCTTGAGTTCTTCGAGGTAAATCTTGCCTTCTTCTTCAGAGGTGCGGCCGCCGATGGTATTACGAATGACCTGCGGCTGCTCGTAAATTTCTTTCAGCATGAAGTGCGAGAAGCCGCCCTTTTCGGCAGCAACCGGGTTCCAGTCGATCTGAACCGGGGTTTTGGCAACCGTTTCACCGCCAGCTGTGAAAAACTCGACGCCTGAACGACTGACAACGGCGCCTTCAAAATTTTCCAGATATACGACTTTGCGCGTGTATTGCAGAATAGCGGTAACGTCTGAAGCGACGAAGTTTTCGTCTTTGCCCAGCCCGACGATCAGGGGGCTTTCTTTGCGCATGCAGACGATCTGTTCGGGATGATCGCGATGAATTACGGCGATGGCATAAGCGCCTTCGACCGATTTGACCGCATCGAGAACCGCCTTTTTCAGATCGCCCTTATAGTTGGCTTCGATCAGGTGTGCAAGCACTTCAGAATCGGTTTCTGAAGAAAAATGGTGGCCTGAGTCAGTGAGACTCTTGCGCAGCTTCATGAAATTCTCGATGATGCCGTTGTGAGCTACCATCAGAGTGCTCTGGCAGTCACCATGCGGGTGGGCATTGAATGCTGACGGGCGGCCATGCGTGGCCCAGCGGGTATGCCCGATGCCGATAGTCGAGGCCGAGGCGAATTCGTCGACCAGCATTTTTCTGATATTGCGCAGTTTGCCGATATCTTTGCGCACATGAATTTTTTTGTCATCGACGACGGCGATGCCGGCCGAATCGTAGCCACGGTATTCAAGACGGGTCAGCCCGTCGAAAATCACTTCATTCGCGGGTTTGCTGCCAATATATCCGATAATTCCGCACATAACAGAAGAATTTCCTTTCGAAATTGTTTCAGAATTTTACTTTTCCGGGGCGCAGGTTCTGGCCTTCCGGAGCTTTAGCACCGCCGCCTTCGCCTTTCAGCTTTTCAGAAAGACGGTTGAGGCCCTCTTCGGCCTGCTGAGCATAAGCGGTATCTTTAAACTGCTCGGTAATTTCACGGTAGGCGACCAATGCATCGTCTTCCTGGCCTGAAGTTTCAAGGAACTGCGCATATTCAAAGGAAGCACGCGGTTGCCCGGCCGACAGCTGCAGATATTCACTGAAATACTCTTTTGCCTTGTCGTTTTCGCCGTTGCGGAGAGCGGCAGAAGCACGCAGATACGGAACCTGCGGGTGATGCATTTTCTTTTCGACCGCCTGCAGGTGTTCTTCGGCATCCCCGACCGCGCCGCTCATAATCAGGCCTTCAGCAAGAACCAGCCTGGCGTCGAGGTTGTCAGGAACCTCGCGCATGATGGCTGCAGCTTCTTCGAGGCCGCGTGCGACGTTGAAGCCGCGCACCAGGGCAAGGGCCCGCAACGCCCGGTATTTAAGGCTGCCCGGAACGGCAAGCATCGCTTTTCCAGCTTCTTCGGCCGCTTCGTCGAAGAGTTTATTCTCGATAAGAATGAGAGCTTTGATGTAATTGGCTTCGGGGTTGCCGCCGCCGGCTGAAATAACCTTGTTCACCATTTCAGATGCGTCTTCGATCTTACCCTGATAGAGCTTTATCTGGGCGAGGCCGATACTTGCGTCAGAAACATTCGCGTCTTTTTTCAGAATTTTTTCGAAGACTTCCTCGGCTTCCTTGAGACGACCCTGTTTAACCATGGCATCGGCGAGGTTGAGCATAGCGAAGACGTCTTCTTTTATTTCGATGGCTTTGCGGAACTGTTCTTCGGCCTTTTTGTAATCATCCATGGCCCGGTAACAGTCGCCCATGAGAAAGCGGCTCTGAAAGCTTTTGCTGTCAGCCGTCAGGGCCTTTTCGAAGTCTTTGATCGCATCGGCATACTTGCCGGTATTGAATTTTACCAGTCCGAGGTGATGCAACGCCTTTGCATTTGCGGGTTCTTTAGCAAGGATTTCGTTGAGAAGAATTGTGGCAGAAGCATACAGTTCTTCGTCGATTTTTTCGATGGCGAGATCGAGTTTTGTTTTTTCTTTTGGTGGAGCGATTTCACGGGTCTGAGTGCTGACCATGGGTTCGCGCATGGTATCAAGAGACTGATAACCGCCAAGAACAACCTCTTTGGGAACAGAGCGCACGGTCGTCTGCTGCTGCTTCTGCTGCTGAACCTTGGCAATCTCACCTTCGAGCTGTTTTACCAGATCAGAATACTGCTTTTCTGCCGGCTTTGCGGTGGCAAGGCGGCGGGCATGGCTGAGAGCAAGTTCGCGGTTTCCTGACATGGCAAGGCTGTAGACAAGATAGAACCTTGCCTGCTCGTGTTCAGGAGCCATATCGACAACCTGACCAAGGTAGTCAGCGGCACCACTGTAATCTTTGGCTGCATAAAGGCGCAGACCCTGGTCGAGTAATGCAGGAACGAGATCCTGGGCGCTGCCGATACCAAAGCCGGCCAGAACGAACATGGCAACAATCACAAAGAGCCGAACCCGGCCATTTGAGGTGTTTTTTGCGGGTTTCATAGATTCTCCATCCGATCCAACAGATTTTACGATCAGGCTGAAAGCAGTGACATGGCCTCGGCTTCGCTGCCTACCTGCTGCGCCATGAAAAACAGGCCTGACATTTCGAGAACGACGGAATGGTGTTTATCAAGACCCCAGGCGGCAATCTGGCCGGCGAAATCGTCGACAACCATACCGCTGATATCGAGGAGAGCGGCAACACCAGGGCTGCTTATCAGCTCGATTGTTGAGAAATCAAGAGCAAACCGGCTGAGGCCGGCGTCAAGACATTTCTGCACATGCGCTTTCAAAGTGGTTCCGCCGGTATCTTCAAGGTAGCCCTTCAGCCGCAGAATTTCGATCTGGCCACGGGTTTCTGAGTTAAACGAAAATTGTTGATACATCCGAACCTCCCATAGGTATAGAGTCACAATACTATACTGAACAGACCCGGCAAAGCAACCCATAAAAAGAACCCGGAACGGGCTAAAATAAAAAATGTGCCGTTTTAAGCGACACATTGAAAGGGAGTTAGGGATTTGGTTGTCCATTCACTTCAGGTCAACTCAAGTTAAAGTTGAACCTTACATGAACTTCAAAATTCATATCGACGTATAAAGTTAAAGTATTTAGCTTTTTTTTGACTTTTTTATTTTTTTGTTGATTTTAATGATTCCGGCAAAAATCGAACATAGCCAAAATCTCCTCTAAGGCGAGTTACGAGCCAGACGCATGAACGACATATCTGTTGCAGCGGGCTCGGATATGGCAAACGAATGCTGCAACTGTGATTTTTTAGGCAGTTCCGGGCAAAAATGATTTTTTTAAAATTTACGGGCTCAATGTCGGCAGTTTTTGTGACGATAGGGAAATTACCGGTTAGTAAACATAATAAAAGAAAGATTTCGGAGGTAAACTCAATGAAGAAAGAAAGCCTCATGACAATTCCAGAGCTGATGGACTTTCTGCAGGTCAAGCGCAATACTATCTACACTCTGAGAAATCTGGGTTTGCCAACAGTCAAGATCGGCAGATCAGTGCGATTTCGTGCTGACAGTGTCATCAGATGGCTGAGTGACCTTGAAAAGACCAGCAATTCACCGGTAAGCGGCCTGATTCACGACAACGCCCATCTGCTTTAAAAGAAGAACATGAACGACTCGGCACGGGAAATTTTTTATCTGCTCAGTTTTTCGGTCGGCACCGGATTCATGCTGAGCAAGACGCTGTTCGCACTTTACAAGGAGTGGCAGAATGACAAAAGCCTCGAAAAGAGCCGAAATCGGCGCTTGAGGCCATAACAGAAATTTAAATACAAAAAGGCTGCGGGTTTATCCCGCAGCCTTTTTGTATTTATTGATTACTGCAGAAACAAAGTTGAACTGGTTCGTCGGCCCGGCCTATCAGT
>DAOQWI010000222.1:0-4745 GCA_035342015.1 Candidatus Ozemibacteraceae bacterium
TCGAATTTGAAGCGGTGGTCGTGAACCGAGAGGTGGCCGTTCAGATGCCGGGTAGGCTGGTGGCAGACGATACAGTTGGTACCTGGTGATTCTGGCGGGTGGTCTTTCTGGTCGGCGTGGCAGGTGAGGCAGTATTGATCCTGTGTCAGATACTGCGAGTTGTTTTCGGTTTTGATATCGCGGAAATTCTGGCAGTAATCGCAGGTGAGACCGGTTGCCAGAAAAAAGCGTGATTTGAGAAATTCCCACTGGCGCTTGCGGTCTTCGTAGGTCTCGTCGCCATGAAAATTTTCGGGTGACTGACCAGGCTTGGGCGTTAAACCGGAGAAAAAGTCCATCAGATTGTCACCGGGCCTGTAACCAACCGGAAAATTGTATTGCCCGCTGTTGTCGATGCCAGAGGTATGACATGAAGTGCAGATCATTTCCTGGCGTTCGGGTGTCATGCTTTTTAATGAAGTTATATATTCGGGTGATCTGGTTCTGATGTGATTCAAACCCGGGCCGTGACAAGCCTCACAGCCAACTCCGGCTTCGGCAAAGCTGTCGTTTTCGGCCGAGAACCCGGTTGTGTGGCAGCCAGCACACTGTTTGAGCCAGTAGCGTGAGCGCCAGCCGTAATCGTTGACCGGCAGCCATTCTTTTTTGTTGAGATCCCAGATTTTGGGCAGCACAACCAGCGTGCCGCTGGCTTCGGCGACGAAGCGGTGAACATAATGCGAGCCAAGCACCCAGGCGATTTTTTCGCGCGGCACTCCGAGATCTTCGATCGGAATTTCCTTCTGGTTGTCGAGGTTTCTGAAACGTCGTGTCATGCGGGCGTGCGGGCTGATCTTCCACTGGTCGTAGATGTCAAGATGACATTCTTTGCATGACTCAGAACCGGCATAATTGCGATTGTCGAATGCTTTTGGGCTGTGCATACTGCCCTGAAAAACGTCGGTGCCTGCCGGGTGGCATTTTGCACAGAGCTGCCCTTCGTTGTTCGGGTGATTCAACAAATAGGTGCTGAAATTGTCGTTGCTGCTCGGGCTGATCGCAAGGGGGGCCCATGGCTGCGAAGCCACTGGTGCAGCATGTGGTGAATGACAGGTCAGGCAGCTCATGAATTCACCGTCTTCAAGCGGCAGGCCGCTGCCGGCTGCCACTTTGATGCCGGTCGGGTGCAGGGTCATCGATTCCATGGCGTGGCAGCTGACGCACCATTGTCCGGCACCTTTTTTCAGACGCGGGTCGACTCTGGTTTCGGCAGTTGTGGGCTTCTGCCCGGCTTCTGGTGGCATGTAGTGGCAGGTAAAACAGCCGGCCTCTTCGGCCATTTTCTGATGGTCTGCCGCAAAAAGGCTGCCGGTGACTGTAACTGTTGACAACAGCATGCCAAGGCCGAGAATGACCGGAAATACAAGTTTTGCAGAGGTCGGTTTCATGCCTGGCTGTTTTCGTCGAGCTCGATTTCGCCGAGAATATCGTCGATCTGGGTTTTCAGCAGTGCGGGGTCTGGTTTGCCTTCATCAAGGCTGGCGCGCAGTTTGCGCAGTTTGATGAAACGCTGGCGGTATTTATCCTGCAGTTCGTTGACCGCTTCGCATAGAACCTGCCCCTCGTCGCCTTCGCGCAGGCGCAGAGATGCATGCTGCAGATTTCCGGCCGAAATTTTCTTCAGCTGACCGGCGACTTTGAACATCGGCCCGATCAGGCGATGCGAGATGAAAATCGTCAGAATCAGCAGCATTACCGACATCAGCAGAAAGCTGAGCCCATTGGTGACGATAATGGCCGGTTTCAATATTTCCCAGGTCGAGCGCAGGCGATTGTGAGCCGACAGAAAGCCTTCCTGGATATTTTTGCTGGTGATCCGGTAGAGAAAGAAGCCGTGCAGAATCGAGCCGAAAAACAATACCAGTGACATGAAGGCCACCAGTCTGATCTGATAGGATGGTAATATCAAATAATGTTTGCGCGATTTCTTGTCCATAGAAAAGGGCTCCTTAACGGTTTTCGCCAGAATCAGCGGTTTTTTGCCCGGGTGTTACCTGGCATTTAATCTGGAGAATCGGGTTTATCCAGTAGTCGATGTTGTTTCTCAGTTCGATCATATGACGCATGAGTCTTGATTTGCGACTTTCACGCAGTTTCTGCTCACGCAGTGAGCGGGTGGCAACCGCCGGGTCTTCTTCGGGGCGGGCGCTGACCAGGTAAAGATGAGTGCCGGCCTGATCAGAGAACCCTTCGACCAGAACTCCAGGCGCGAGACCAAGAAGTTTTGCAAAAACGCCTTCGGGCAGGTCGCTTTCTGATTTCCAGCCGATATCGCCGCCAACGCCTTTATAAAGAGCAATGCTGTGACTGGCATTGAGTTCTTCAAAGCTGGTGCCACTGGCATGTTGCGCGAGAATTTCGCTGGCCGAAGCAGCGTCAGCGAGCAAAATTGTTTTTAAATGCAGGCGCACCCTTGGCGTTGCGGTGCCGGCCTGCCCGGATTTTTCAGTTTCGTTTGCAGTAGCAGCCGGTTGACTGAAAAGATGCTGGCGTTCGGCTTCGGCAAGCTCTTCGATGAGAAAGGCGGCCCGGGCGACCGCGTCATCGTCGGTGTCATTTCTGCCGGCGGCGGCAAAATCAGTGATTTTCTGCTGAAATTCAGGCTTGCGGTCGAGACCGTTTTTGCGCGCCCCTTCGGCCAGCAGCAGGGTTTCGAAGAAATCTGTGGCAAAGGCGGCTTCAGAAAGCTGTTTTGCCCTGATTCCGGATATGTTCTGAATTTTTTTGAGTTCTTCAAGACTGATGCTGGTCTGGCCAACTTTCATTGCCAGGTGTTTTCGCCCGAGAATAGAGTCAAAATCGGCCCAGAGAAAAAAGCTCATCAGCGCAAAAGTCATCAGCAGCAGAAAACCGATAAACATAAAAACCGCCCGTTGTGACACGAGCAGCATTTCATGGTTGTCGATAACTGTAATTTTTTCGAACATCTTACCTCTCGCCGGCGAGCCCGATTGAACCCGAGGCGGTCATCGCGGCAAGGCCCGCAAAGAATTCGTCTAAATCGCTGGGCCCCTGATGAGAATACGCGACTTTGCCGTCGGGTGCAACTACAAAAACCGCCGGGGTCGACACGACACCCCACTGATCAGCAGTCACCCAGGTATCGGAGGCGACTCTCTCCATAAGCACCGGCAGCTTCAGATCACGCTTCTGGCAAAAATTTTGCAGTGCTTTTTGCATTTTTTCGGTGTCGAGCGAAACGAACCAGGCTTTGAGATCGGGGCGGCTGAGAGCCATGATGCGGTTCTGCGCCTCAGGAATTTCTTCGAGGCATGAATGGCAGAACAGCGACCAGTAGAAGATGATGTTCCAGCTGCCAGATGCGGGAAAAGTCTGCTCGCTGCCGCCCGTGTCGGTCAGGCGACAGGTTGGCGCAACCGTACCGGGCTGAAGCAGGCGCGATGGCTCGCCGTTTCCTGCGCTTATCACTGGCATCGAGGCCTGCAGTGAGACAGAAAGCAGGCAGGCCAGCATAACGCCGAGCAGAGTTTTACAGAAGTTTACTGATGGCATCTTCGATTTCCTTTTCTTTGGCGGGGTCGTAGCCGAGGTGGTCGTAGAGAACCTTGCCCTGACGGTCGATAAGCAGAGTGCGTGGCAGAACACTGACATTGTAGCTGCGGATAAGGGTGCTCTGCTCGTCGATGGCGACGAGATAGGGGATCTGCTGAGGAAACTTTTTGATGAAGCGCTGAATTTTCTTCAGCGGAAAGCCCGGCGGATGCACTCCAATTATCGTCATGCGGCTTTGCAGTTTCTCGTGCAGGCGTATGACGAACGGTATTTCTTCGATGCAGGTGCCGCAGGTCACCGACCAGAACACCAGCAGCATCGGCTTTTCGGTAAACTGACCGGCCAGCCTGAACTGCTGCCCGTTGATGTTGGCCAGCGTCACCCCTTCGAGAGAAGAAATGCTGCCGGGTTGCGAATCAGGAATGAAGAGGTTGATCAGCAGAAAGCTGAGAATCGCCAGGATAAGAAGTATGGCATGATTGCGATTCATTAATCAGTCATGTTTTACCATGGTTCCGGCAAAGGTGTCGCCCCAGCGGCGGTTTTGCTCGCCGGTATGAATTTTGTAGATCTCAAAAAGGTTGGCAATCATCGAAACCAGAAACAGCGGCATGACGATAAAAAGGCTCGCCAGTTCAGAGAGCACCGGTATCGGTATGATGTAGATTGCTGCTGAAATAGCTGAGACCAGCAATGGCAGTGCTGGTATGATGTTGCGCCTGATCGACATCATCATTGTGATCGGCCGACCGGCCAGATCGGTGACTCTGATGTTCATCGCCTTTTTGCCCGGAGTCTGCCCTTCGAGCGGGCCAAACTGGAACGGCATATCTTTGATCAGCATGACAATGCCGGCCGCAAGAAAAACGAGAAAATTGAATAGAGCAGCCAGATTGACCGGTTTCTGCGGTAGCAGAAAGAAGGCGGGCAGAGTGATGATGATCGCCGGAACCGTGATCATGACCATGTCGATAAAAGTGCCGATGAAACGCTTGAAAATCAGTTTCTGCAGAAACGAATCGACTTCTGCGAGTTTCTTTTTGACCTCTTCGGGCGAGGGCATCTTGATTTCTGGTTTAACCGCCGGTTTTTTTACTTCTGGCATCTTGTTAAATCCTTTGATTATGCGTAAATATTAATTCCAGGTTCTAAAAAATAGACCATCCTCAAAGTTTAGTCAACGAACATTCTGC
>DAOQWI010000223.1:0-4603 GCA_035342015.1 Candidatus Ozemibacteraceae bacterium
GCCACTTCCCTGAGACATGAGAGTTTTAGCGGGAAAGGGATTGGTTGAAATGCCCGACCCTGTTTATCATTATGACATTTCCCTGAGTATCAGTGGTAATAACACCGTCACCAATGCTGCGCAGGGTAACAGCAAGACGCTCTTTCTCTGCGGCCAGAACAGATTCGGCCTTTTTCTGCTCGGTTATATCCCTGAATTCAACGCTTCTTACCCGCCGCCCCCGGTAGGGTATTTCACGGGCTTCAAGGCGCATTGGAAACTCTTCACCGTTCTTGCGCAGCCCAATTCCTTCGTAAGGTTTTTCATACCCTTCCCTGATATGTGCTCTAACCATGTCTCTGGACTTTTCAGCGATCAGCAACAGACCATCCATGCCTATCAATTCATTTACTGAGTAACCGGTAATTTCAGACAAGCCATGGTTGCAGTCAAGAATCATCCCCTTGTCGTGAATGACAATGCCGCCAAAAGAAGCATTATGAAGGGCCTTAAAACGGGTCTCATTTTCTTCAGCAATAGCTATTGCCCTGCGCAACTCTTCTTCTGCAAGCTTGCGCTTGGTTATATCCTGTACTATGCCTACCGAACGAACGATTTCTCCGTCTTTATTGCGCTCATGAAAACACTTTTCCTGGACATGGCGAACTTCACCGGTATCCTGGCGAATAATCCGGTGCTCAATTTCATAACCAGTCTGGTCTTCTCGAAAGGAAGATAAATACATGGTTTCGAGGGCGGTGCGGTCGTCAGGGTGTACAATCTCTAAAAAGGTGGCGAAGGACAGCGCAAATTCGGGCGAATTTATGCCGAAAATTCGATAAGTTTCTTCAGACCAGATCAGCTGATTGGTGGTCAGATCAAGAACCCAGCTACCAACGTGTGCGATCTGCTGTGAGCGGGCAAGCATGGCTTCACTCTCGCGCAATGCCTTTTCTGCAAGCTTAAGCCTGGTAATATCAATGGTAAAACCGGCCAGATGGTTAGAGCTGCCAGCAATTTTGATAGGAAATTTCACAGTCGAATAAAAGCGGCCATTTAACTCTTCTTCAATCGTAACCGGCCGGCCTTCATCGAGAATCCGGCGGTCAGCAGCAATCATTGGTTTGGCAAGCTCTTCAGGAAACAACTCATCACTTGTCTTATACAGGAGTTCGGAAAGAGGTCGGCCCAGCATCTGCTCGTAGTTTCTGCTTAATCTGATGGCCCGCAGCTTCTCATCTTTGAAAAATACATAAGCAGGGTTGTGCTCCATGAAAGTGGTGAAAATCTCCTGGCTTTCCCGCAATTCATCATCAACCTGCCGATACTTGATCAGCTCATTTCGAAGGCGCTCGTTTTCCCGACGCAACTCTTCGTTATTCAGAAGCGATTCTGTCACCTTCTCTTTGCCTGGCGGCGACCCGGTCTCGTTGTGTTCGACGATAAGCGCGTACATTTGGGCCGCATCTGCAAGATGCTTCTGTTGCTCATTGGTCAACGCTGAATGACCGGCAATAGACAGCCAGCCATAATGTCTGCCTGGCGTTTTTATCGGAAAACCACTGATCGGCTCAGGCTCACCAGACCGGATAAATGCAAAACGGTTTTCAGGGAACAGCTTTTCCAGGCCTGCAATAAGCTGCAGAGCTGATCTTTCAAGATTTTTTTCTTGAACAAGACTCAGAAGAAGAGATAACAAACTCTACCCTCCTGGGATCCTTTTATCATAATGGCGCGGGCAATTCTGAAAATTGTTTCTGCGTTGAACGCAGTGAGCCTCTCTGTTGGTCAAAGGAAAACAAGGTCTTCAGATAATTTATTCTGTAGTTTTTATTGTCTGACTGACGAATTATACCCTGTGGTCTTCAAACAAGTCAATTTGCACAGTTTCTTGAATGTTAACTATCTTTAGGGCAAGGCACCGGGATTACATTTTCACCAGCAGAAAACCATGGCAATTTGTTCCACTACTGACCAAAAATAAACTGCTGAAATTATTGTGCAACTTTTCTCAATTTCAAGCCGTATTAATTGGATGCCCTAAATTTTTAGGAGCAAAGAACTGCGTTTCTTTGATTTAGGATATTTTAAGATGTAATCAGGAGTTATCATGATCAGGAAACTGGCAAAAGTGGTTGAAGTGGATAAAGATAAATGTGTAAATTGCCATGCATGTATAAGAGCATGTCCGATACACTACTGTAATGACGGGAGCGGGGATCACGTTAAGATAAACGACGATATGTGCATCGGCTGCGGACAATGCATCAAGGCATGCACCCACGGAGCCAGGGTTCCGATCGATGATTTTCAGAAATTTCTTAAGGATCTGCAGAATAGAAAGCAGATCATTGCGGTTGTCGCTCCAGCTGTCGCAGCGAGGTTTCCCAATGAGTATCTGAATTTGAACGGCTGGCTGAAATCAATGGGTGTAGAAGCATTTTTTGACGTGTCCTTTGGGGCTGAGCTAACAGTTCAGAGTTACATCGCCCATATTGAAAAAAATAAGCCTGCATGCGTAATTGCCCAACCATGCCCGGCTATTGTTAATTATATCCAGATCTACCAACCAGAGTTAGTGCCATATCTAGCTCCTGCTGACAGCCCGATGCTGCACACGATACGTATGATCAGGGAGTTTTACAAACAGTATTCAACAGCATCCATAGCAATTATTTCCCCATGTATGGCCAAACGCCGTGAGTTTGATGAGACGGGGGTCGGTGACTATAACGTTACCATAGGGGCGATACAAGAATATCTTGATGAAAAACGCATCCGGTTATCGTCTTTTCCAACGATTGAATATTCAAATCCCCCTGCTGAACGTGCTGTTCTATTTTCTACACCCGGCGGGCTTCTGCAGACTTTGAAACGCTGGATACCAGGAGCTGGTGATTTTACCAGAAAGATTGAAGGACCGGAAATAGTTTACGAATATCTCGATCATCTCAAGAATTCAATCAAAAAGGGTGTTGCACCCATGCTTATTGATTGCCTGAACTGCGATGCAGGCTGTAACGGCGGAACTGCAGTTGGCGGCAGCAATAAGGATAATATTTCCCTTGACGAACTTGAATTCAACATTGAGCAGCGAAACAAGCAGATGCGTGAAAAGTACAAGTCTTCAGGGCCATTTTCTGAAGTACGCACCAAAAGAAATCTTGAAAGCCTGGTAAAAAAATACTGGAAGCCAGGTTTGTATGACCGAAAATATGCAGATCTGCAGAATAACAATGAAGTTAAAGATTTGACGAATCAGGAGTTGCAGGTTCAGTATCAAAAGCTGAATAAATACGAGAAAGCGGATTTTTTCGATTGCGGAGCATGTGGCTATAAAACCTGTAAACAAATGGCAACTGCCTTACATCATGGGCTTTCCAAACCCACACAATGCTACCATTTCACCCAAGGTCACCTGAAAGAAATTGCTGAATCTTACGAGCAAAGCATCAGTGACCTTGCAGCAAGTTTTGAAGAAATAAGTTCAACCATAGCGCTGATTCACAGTCACTCAAAATCGGTTGCCGAACTTGCTGAATCTGCCAGTTCAAATGCCTCAGACATGGCAACCAATTCTGAAAATGGCCGGAAATCAGTCGAAAAAATTCAAAAGGCCATTACAGATATTCAAGACTCGAGCAAACAAACTGCCAAAATTTTAAAAGTCATTGATGGAATAGCCTTTCAAACTAACCTCTTGGCATTAAATGCAGCAGTTGAAGCGGCTAGAGCCGGGCGGCACGGGAAGGGTTTTGCAGTTGTCGCTGAGGAAGTAAGAAACCTGGCAGGAAGAAGTGCCGATGCGGCTAAAGAAACAGAATCTCTGATTATGGAAATGGTCAGAAACGGCGATATCTGCTCAAGCATTGCCAATGAAACCAGTTCTATGTTCGAAAAGCTCGCCAACCTGGTAAATCAGGCATCGGCCTTCTCTGGAAACATTCTGCAAAGCACCCACGAGCAAGCAGCTGAGATTGGCGAAATCAATATTGCTCTTCATTCAACCAGCGACAATGTGCAGCAGAAAGCAGTAGTTGCATCAGAAATTAAATCAAGACTTATCTCACACTGAGAATCCGGTGCAGGCCAAACAACCCTGCACCAACCTCTTTGACGACGTAATACTGTACCAGAAGAAAAAATCAAATCGAAATCATGACGCATCAAGGGCCTGGCGGATCTTTGTGGCAAGATTGTGCAGGCAGATTGGCTTTTCAAGAAGGCACGCGCCCTCCATGACAACGCCATGACCTGCAAAAACGCTGGTGGCATAACCAGACATGAAAAGCATCTTCAGACCCGGATATTTTTCATGTAGTCTGGCAGCCATTTCTTTTCCGTCCATACCTGGCATGATTACATCGGACAAAACCAGGCTGATACAGGCACTTTGCTCAGCCATCGTCTGAAAGCACTCTTCTGGGTTTGAGGCATTGAGAACCTTGTAGCCAAGCTTCTCAAGCATCCGTGAAACCAGATCGCGAACGAGGGTTTCGTCTTCAACCACCAGAATCGTTTCGCTACCGTGAGGAAGCGGTGGTGGCTGGAGCGGCAGTTCTTCACTACAAGGGGTCACGACACCAAACGGAAATTTACGTACGCTAAGGAATTTCTGAGTCAT
>DAOQWI010000224.1:0-4576 GCA_035342015.1 Candidatus Ozemibacteraceae bacterium
AAAAATCTTTCACCGCTTTACCGGAAGTCCTGTAATTCTCTCTGAGTCGGTATTATTTTTGTGCTTCACCGATCTGTCTCTGTGCAAACCCTTGTGTTCGCTAAATATCTGCTGATAAATTTTTTGCTCTATGTTACAATGTGGCAGCCCGATTATAGGGTAAAGGCTTATGAAAAAAATTACACTGCAGGTCAAATTTACCGCTCTGATGCTGGTTATGGTTCTCATACCGGTTCTGGCGGCTAACTATATATTTAAGCGGGCTCAGGGTGCTATCAAAGCACGCACGGTCATTACCGGTACCCGCAATGTCGCTTTGCAGCTTAAAAGTGCCGGTGAGATTCCGGTGCTTGAAGATGTGCAGAAAATGGATCTTGCCGAACTGCAGGCTCCAGAAGGTGAGCCTCAGCTGAGCCAGGCTGAACTCGAGGCCGAGCGGAACCGGCTTATTGACGAGGCTTCCAGTCGTGTGGAAATTGCCGCTTTTGAGGCCAGTATTCTGTCTGAGTATCTCGAGAGCAGGTTTCCTGATCTTGAAAGACTTGATAATGGTTTGCGTGATCTCGAAGCATCGGCACAGATGTTTTATACCGGTTCGCTGATTTTTGGCGGTGTGTCGCTGGTTCTGTTCTGGTTTTTCATGAACAAGGTTTCGGCCCCGATCAAAGATGTCGTCGAAAGGCTCAAGGTGTTTCAGAACGAAAACTCAGATACCAGCCATGTTGACATGCTCGAAGCGGCAATTCATTTCGATACTTTTCTGGTAACGGCGCGAACGATACTGCAGGAATCTTATTCGATTGCCCAGGAACTCAATCGCAAGCTCGAACCCTTGACTGCCATGCCGGTTTTTTCTGACGAAAACGTGCGTCAGTTCTTTACCGACGTTCAGGAAATTTCTCGCAGTTCGAACTATATTGCCAATACCCTCGATTCAACCACTGCCCACATCCAGGAAGTCTCTGGTTCAGCGCAGACGATTGCGAGCCGCTCGCATCAGGCGGCCACCGACAGCGCCGAGACCGCTGCTATTGCCGGCGAGGGTAAGAACGCGGTCAGCGAGACCATCGACACCATGGAACAGATCAAAGATGAAGTTCTCGGTCTCGAAGACGTTATCGAGAACCTCAACTCAGCCGGTAAGCAGATTGGCGAAATCGTCAATACCATCACCAACATCGCACACCAGACCAACCTGCTGGCTCTGAATGCCGCCATCGAAGCGGCCCGCGCCGGCGAACACGGCCAGGGTTTCACGGTCGTAGCCGGTGAAGTTCGCAAGCTCGCCGAAGAGTCAGGCGAAGCTGCTGAAGACATCGGCAAGAAAATCAAAGAAATGCTGCTCAAGACCGGTAAGGCGGTCGAAACCATCAATCGCGGTGCTTCGAAGGTTATCGATGGTGTTAACATCGCCAACGTGGCCGGCAACAACCTCGACAAGATCGTCAGCTCGGTTCTTAACGTCAACAAGATGATTCAAGATATCAGTTCCGCCTCGACCGAGCAGTCGCAGAATATCGATTCACTTCGCGGCAGCATCGAAAGTATCAGCGGCGCCACCAAGATTACCTCAGAAGGGACTCGCCGCGTCGCCTCGGCGGTTAACGAACAGCTTTCACACATCAGGCAATACATGAGCATCACCAAAGAACTGTTGACGCTGGTTCAGCTCATGGGTGACATGCTCGACAAATTCAACCTCAACAACTGAGGGTAAGCTGTTTTTAACCAATTCTTACGGCAGATAAGCCAGTAATTCAGAAAAAGAGTTATCCACAGATTGCACCGATCGTCGCAGATTTTTCACAGTCGGG
Organism: Candidatus Ozemibacteraceae bacterium; assembly: GCA_035342015.1. GTDB lineage: Bacteria > Muiribacteriota > Ozemobacteria > Ozemobacterales > Ozemobacteraceae > Rifleibacterium. The sequence goes on from DAOQWI010000224.1 coordinate 1,815, forward strand.
CAATTGCGATTTGCAGACTGCCAGACCCTCATCAATAATCTGCGATCTTCGTGAAATCTGCGGTTTCTGTTTGCGGGGAGAGTGCAGAAGTGATAAAGAAAATGACGGTGATAACGATATAAAGATTGTTCAGGTCTTTGCAGAGGGCTGCCGATGTATTGTCAGAAGGGAAAAAAAATGACTGCTAAATCCTTGTTTGCCTGTGGTTTGTCAGAACTCAAAAAAGTGCTGTCTGAGGCCGGAATGCCTGCTTTTAGAGCCGGCCAGATTCATGACTGGATCTTCAAAAAGTTCGTCTTTTCGTTCGACGAAATGACGAACATTTCGGTCGCCGACCGCGCCAGGCTCAAGGAAGCTTTTCCCAGAATCCTGCCGCCGGTTCATCGTTTTCTCAAAGACAGCGATGGCACCTGCAAGGTAGTGCTGAAGCTGGCTGATGAAGCTTTGATCGAAGCGGTCGCGATTCCTGATGAAGATTCGATGACCTTCTGTCTGTCAACTCAGGTTGGCTGTCCGGTCGGTTGTCTGTTCTGTCGCACTGGCGAATCCGGCTTTACCCGTAACCTGTCGGCTGAAGAGATTCTTCTGCAGGTGATGATTCTGGTCAAACGCACCGGCGTCAAGCCGACGAATATAGTATTCATGGGAATGGGCGAGCCGTTTTACAATCGCCGTGCCCTGTTTGATGCGATCGACATGCTGACCGACCCGCAGGGTCTGGCTATGGCGACCCGCCGCATTACCATTTCCACTTCTGGCGTTATCGAAGGCATCATGGAACTGATCGAACGACCCGGCGAGGTCAATCTCGCAGTTTCTCTGCATGTTGCCGACGACAATGGCCGCAATACACTGGTTCCCATCAACAAACGTTACCCGCTTACCCGTCTCAGAGATGCGATTGGCACCTACTGTGCCCGCACCGGCCGCCGGGTGACACTTGAAATGGTTCTTCTGCACAACATCAACGATCAATACAATGATGCTCTCAATCTGGTCAATTTTTGTGAGGGGCTGATAGTACATGTCAACATAGTTCGTTTCAATCACTTTCCCGGGGCAAAGTATCAGCCGGCTTCGGCGGCGAACGAAAAAGAGTATCGTCGCATTCTCAAAAAAGCCGGCATTGCGGTAACGGTAAGAAAATCACGCGGGCAGGAAATACTGGCTGCCTGCGGACAGCTGGCAGGAAAAGAAAATGTCTAAGAAAAGTGGCGAATCCTGTATTTCGATTCTGTTGAAGATGACGATACTGATTCTTATTCTCGTCATTACCGTGGTTGCGGGTGTCTTTTTCGCATACCAGAAGCTCAACGACTTTTTCAATCGCGGTGGCACCGTTATCGTTCCTGATTTTCGCGGTCGCCATATTGCCGAAATTTACAAGAGTCAGCCGGAAGGCATCGAAATCGTTCGTCGTGACGAAAAATTCGACGACCGCCAGCCCAAGGATCATGTTATCGCGCAGTTTCCAGAGCCGGGAACAGTTGTGAAGCCGGGCAAGAAAGTGCTTCTCTCGATTTCACTGGGATTGCAGAAGGTCAATGTGCCGGATCTGATCGGTGCTAATATGCGCGAAGTCGACATGGCATTGATGAATTCGCAGTTGTCGATAGGCGACCGCGCCTACATTTTTTCTGACAAGATTGCGCCTGATCGTATCGTTGGTCAGTCGCCTCTGCCATCAGAAGAATACGGTGTCAACAAGGAAGTCGATCTGCTGATCAGTCTTGGTCGTCGTCCCGAGTCTTATCCGCTGCCCAGTCTGGTCGGAATCTCGCTCGATGAGGGCAAGAACCGGCTCAAAGCCTGGGGTTTCAATTTCGGTCGGATTTTTTCCAAGCCAGATGCAAACCGGCCGAAGTTCCAGGTTATCTCGACCAGCCCGGCACCTTATACGGCAGTGCGCAAGGGTGATGTCATCAGTTTTCTGGTTTCGTCAGGTGAAGATCCGGGCACGGCAACAACCGAAGATCTCAGACGCTTCGAAGCTTACGCCGGCGCAGTCACGCAACCGGTCGTCAACAAGCCGACGCCGGCTCCTTCCTCAGCCCCGACTCCCACAACAGAACCGCCGAAAATTCTCATTGCCGGCGACAATGTTACTGTACCGCAGCCGGTAACGCCGCCACGCGTTCAAAGCGTTGCCGAACGGGAAATGACTTTCGTCATGCCCGACGGGTTCATGCCCAAAGAGGTCAAGTTCATTCATATCACCGATACCGGGCGACAGCAGGTTTATGCCGGTGCGCACAAACCGCTCGAACTTGTTAAGGTTAAGGTCCCTCTCGTGCCGAATAGTAAAGTACAGATATATATCAACGATGTTCCTATAGAAGAAAGAAGAATCGAGCCATAAAGCTGGCCAGTCATTCAGGAGGCAGAAATGATCGGAGAAGTAATTAACGGAAAGTACAGAGTAGAAGCTGCTTTCTCTGAAAGTCACATGTACGAAATCTTTACCGCGACCGAGCTGGATACTGCTACGACCGTGGTAATCAAGATTCTCAAAGAGCAGATGGCCTGCAATTCTGAGCGCGTTAAAGGATTCAGCGACGAGATCAGATCGTTCGCAAGTCTGTCGCACCCGCTCATTGCTGAAGTACTGGATGTCGACATGTATGGCGACCGGCCATATGTCGTGTCTCAGCTGGTTAAGGGTGATGAACTCTATAACATCATCAGAAACGAAACTCTCAGTTTTGCCGAATGCTGCCGGATCATTCAGGAACTGGCAACGGTGCTGCAGCACGCTGCCGATC
>DAOQWI010000225.1:0-1998 GCA_035342015.1 Candidatus Ozemibacteraceae bacterium
TGTGAGGCAGCCCCGGTTGCTTTAGCTGTTGAGCTTTACGCAGACGTTTATTTGAGCATGTTGCGCTTCGGGCACTGGGCGACCGGGCGGGTGATCAAGTCGAGCGGGGTGCCGCCGCCGTTGGTATTATGATTCAGGCGGCTGTGGCTTGATTTTTCCTGGCCGAGTTTGAATTTGAGCGCTTCGGAAGTTTCGTCTTCCTTGCGGCGTTTCGGGCTGTGGCCGGGGTGGCCGACAGTTTCAACCTTGATCATGTTCGTGCCGCCGCTGCGGCCGACCGGAATGCCGGCGACGAGAATTATCGTGTCGCCTTCCTTGATCATGCCGGTTTCGAGGCTGAGTTTCACCGACTCACGATAAAGTTCTTCGATAGTCTTGAAATGGCTGCCCATTACCGGTGTAATGCCCCAGTTGATACTGAGCTGGTTAAAAAGTCTCTGGTTGGCAACCACGGCAATGATCGGAATACTTGGTCGCAGGCGTGACAGGGCCTGGGCGGTGCGGCCCGATTCGGTCACTGTGATGATGGCAGTAGCAGACAGACTGTAAGCGGTAGCAATAGCGGCATTGGTAACGGCGCTGGTGCGATCGGAAAATTCTTCATTGGTGGCAAAGGCATTGTAAATGCGCTTGTAATCAATGGCATCTTCAGTGTTGCGCGATACGCGGTCCATGAGCTTGACGCATTCGACCGGGTATTTGCCAATCGAAGTTTCACCCGAAAGCATGATTGCTGAGGTGAAATCGTAGATGGCGTTGGCGACGTCAGAGACTTCGGCGCGGGTCGGGCGCGGCGAGTCGATCATTGTATGCAGCATCTGGGTCGCGGTAATGACCGGTTTGCCGGCCATGTAGCAGCGCCTGATGATTTCTTTCTGCACGATCGGCACTTCTTCGGGCAATAGTTCGACGCCGAGGTCGCCGCGGGCGACCATGATGCCGTCGGCCACTTCTAGGATATCGTCGAAGTTGTTGAGGCCGGCGTGGTTCTCTATTTTGGCGATTACCTTGATGTCGGGCTTGCCTTCGATGTCGAGAATGGCCTTGACGCGCCTGATGGTGTCTTCTGATTCGGTGAATGATACGGCGATGAAGTCAAAATCGTTGCGGGCGGCAAAAATGATGTCATCGCGGTCTTTTTCGGTCGGATTCGACATGTTCAGATGCAGCTTCGGCACGTTGACGCCGCGCCGTGACTTGATGCTGCCGCTGTTGAGAATCTTGCAGACAATGGTTTTGTCGTTGGGGATATGTTCGACTGCAAGCTGAATCAGGCCGTCGTCGAGTAGAATCGTCGAGCCGGTTTCGAGCATCGAGGGCAGGCGGTCGAATGAAATGCTGAGAAGATCAGCAGTGCCGGTAACGGTCGTGGTGGTGAGGGTAATGTTTTTGCCGGCTTCGAGATGAATTTTGTCACCTTCGATCATGCCGGTTCTGATTTCGGGGCCCTTGGTGTCGAGCATCAGGGCCACCGGTTTTTTCATTTCATCGCGCAGTTTCTTGACGGTGGCGACTCTCGCACCGTGTTCCTCGTAATCGCCATGAGAAAAGTTCAGTCGGGCTACGTTCATGCCGGCATTGATCAGTTCACGCAATACCGGTTCCTGTTCGGCTGAGGGTCCAAGTGTGACAAGTATTTTGGTTTTTCGCATATAATTCGGTGCTTTGATTTCCTTTCGCTGCGCAAAAAGTGCCCAGTTTTGATGGGTCACCAGCTCATAGCAAAAAGCATGCCATGAATTCTGTCTAAAAAGTGAACAGTTGCTGTAGATGAATTTGCTGCCATTGTTGCCATGATTTCGCAGTTCTTGCTGAAGAATCGTCGGAATAATTTCTTCCGGTCATTAATTATTTCTACTTTTCCGGGCCGGCGCGCGTTTCTTCAGAAAAAAGAAGGGGCCGCCAGAATTTTTCTGGCGGCCCCTGGTTGGTGAGCGTTTATTTCAGTTCATTCGCAAGAAAGGCGAGAATGTTTTCCTGCGGTATGAATTCGGCGTT
>DAOQWI010000225.1:2098-4483 GCA_035342015.1 Candidatus Ozemibacteraceae bacterium
AGGCCGAATTCGCTGATGATGTCATCGGTGAAGATTTCGCGGTTGATGGCGATTTTCTTTTCTTCGTTGATGTAGATCAGGTCTTCGCCGTATTCGCACAGGGTCTGAAATTCATGGCTGAATTTGCAGAAAGTGCCGCCAGAGGCAAAGGTTACGTAGGTGATTTTGCCGAGGCCGAGGCGATCGAAGATTTTTACGTAGGCGGCTTTGGCTCTTTCGTAATATTCGTCGAGGTCCTGCTGATTGCGGCCGAACGAATACAGATCTTTCATGATGAATTCGCGGGTGCGCAGAATGCCTGATTTCGCTCTGGTTTCGTTGCGGAACTTCGTCTGAAACTGATAAGCGAAAACCGGCAGGTCTTTATATGAATTGATGAACTTTTTCATCAGCTTGGTCAGGGGTTCTTCGTGGGTCGGGGCGAGGCCGAGCTGGTTGCCGTTCTTCAGTTCGGTCTTGAACCAGACATCCATTTTTTCGTCGTCCCAGCGGTCGGTTGGTTCCCAGGTGGCGGGGGCCTGCAGTGAGGTGAGCATGATTTCCTGGCCGTCGATCGCGTTCATTTCTTCGCGGATGATGTTGATGATCTTGTTGAGCACGCGATGGCCGAGCGGCAGGAACGAATAGGCGCCGGCGATTTCCTTGTCGATAAAGCCGCTCTTGAGAAGCAGCTGTGAATTGAGGCTGACTTCGTCTTTGGGAAGGGTCTTCGAGGTTTTGGTAAACAGTTTTGATTGTTTCATTTTATGCCACACCGAGTTGTTTGAATTGGGGATGCACCTTTGGTAATTGGTTCTGCAAATTTATCACAATTCCGGGCGAAATTGTCCGGCAATTTTGAAATTCTGCAAAGTCCGATTATGCGCGCTTATTGAAGAAGGAAATTCTGAATTGCCCACTGGGCGATACCGACGATGACGCCGAGAACGCCGCCTAGCCTGATGATCATTGCCATTTCGCGGTCGGCGATGCGGTTGAACAGGCTTTCAAGTTTGATCAGATTCATGTTGCAGACTTTTTCGATGACGATTTCCTGAACTGAGATTTTCTCTGAGGCTTTTTCGGCGGCGCGGTCGAGCATCAGCGGAATCTGTCGCTTCAGAACCGCACAGAGTTCTTTTTCGATGCGGTCCATTACTGATTTAACCAGGGTGTCGGCGCTTAAGTTGAAGAACGGGATCTTTTTGGCAAACGAAGCGATGTAATCTTTTATCTGCTGCTCGATCTGGTCGCGGTTTTTCTTCATCATTTCTTCGATGATCGGCTCGACATCAGTCGGTTCAACCTTTTTTATCAGTTCTTCGACGCTGATCAGTTCGCCTTCGACGATTTTGCCGAGGTTGCAGGCGAGCTCTTTCTGGCGTTTCGGCAGCAGACCCTGAAATTCGAAAAAGAGAAATTTCCAGGGCTGTTGCGGGTGAAACAGGGCTTTGATCGCAAGCCAGTTGGTTACCCAGCCGATCAGGCCGCCCATGAAGGCAGACAGAATGAAACTATGAAGAAGAGGGTGGAGAAAAAATTGTTCCAGATTCATACTGCGCTCTCTAGAGATAGATATGCTGACAACAGGTTCGGGTCAACCGACACGAAGGCCGGCAGCAACATTCGCCGGCAGGTTTCCCCGCATGCAGGCGGTTTTCGCAAGTATAGCACAGTAATGTGAATTATCGTTCAACAAATTTGCAATGCTGCCGATAAACCCGGTGACTGTGACAGGGAGGTGGGATTCATGAGAGTCATAGCTCTGATCCTGGTCCTTATCACAAGCGTTATCGGCTTCGTTATGAGCTACGGTTTCGCTTATCGTAAGGTTACAGGCGTTCTCTATTCTTCATCCGCCACGATGCAGTCGTCTGCCTCGGTTACAACCGAGAGGTAGAAGTTCGTTACGGGGAACAGGCCGTTCAGCCAGCTTTCTGGCCGGGCGGTCTGTTTTATTTATGGCCGTTGCAAGTTTTTCTCATATCTCTTAAAAATCTTCTCCAATCGCTTGACGGAGCCCGAGGCGGTTGTTATAATCACGCCACTTAACGAAAGGCTTACGGAGGGCTCGATGAATAAAAATTTCTTTTTTACCTCTGAATCGGTTTGTGAAGGGCACCCTGATAAGGTTGCCGACCAGATTTCCGATGCAGTACTTGATGCGATTCTTGCTGGTGACCCCAAGGGTCGCGTAGCCTGTGAAACTGCTGTAACAACCGGTCTTGCCATTGTTATGGGCGAAATCACCACCAAATGCTATGTTGATGTGCAGGCCATCGCCCGCAAGGTCATCACCGAAATCGGTTATACCAACGCTGATTACGGTATCGACGGCAAAAGCTGCGGCGTTCTGGTAGCTCTCGATGAACAGTCACCCGACATCGCCCAGGGCGTTAACCACGC
>DAOQWI010000226.1:0-4411 GCA_035342015.1 Candidatus Ozemibacteraceae bacterium
CCGGTATGACCATTCACGTTTGCCGAGCTCGATGGCACCAGACTGGCATAACCCGACCTGATGGCCGTAGCCGCGCCCGAACAATTCAATGCTGACCAGGGGCCCACGGTGTTGCCGCCCGGAAACCTGCACCTCCGGAATTTCTTTTTCAGGGGAAAGAGCCCCGGTGCTCGCTGCCAGCGCCATTACCCGCCAGCCTCCCTCTGGCTTTTGCGCACGCTTGAGTCCGGCGGCCGTCATTACCAGCATTTGCTGGGGCAGATGCTCGTCGCGGGTCTGAAGTTCCGAAACGAATCTTAATGATCTCGCTACCGGAGACACCGGCGCGGCGGGCTTTGCTGCCATAACTGTCTTTGCCGGCAGTCTGCGGTCGGCGAGAACGAAGGTGGTGCTCGGCAGATTGAAAAGGCGCCTGATCGTGGTGCCTTTAACCTTGATAACGCCTCGGTCGGTATTGAGAACAAGATTTGTCACCCGGTCAAGATGGCCCGGTGACTCGATGCTGGCATCCCAGAGACGGTTGAAGCTGATTTTTTCCTGGCGCAGAGCACTTTTCAGATTCTCGGTGCTGATCGACTTCGACCAGCGATAATTGCTGCCGGCACTGCAGAACGGGCACTGAACCCGGCGCAGATAGCTTCTGGGTGCCCCGCCATAGACCTTGTCGTTGTCAGAGGTCATGCCGCCACAGGTCGCGTGATACAGAGTCGCGATCGGTTCTCCGTCAGAAATCATCACGATGCCTCTGGTGCCTGCGACCGCCGGGTCGATCGTGTCGCGTTCGGCACTGACCCCCGAATAGACCTGGCAATGGGTCGAATCGCAGACATCGGCACCCTCGGCGTTGTGCTTACCACGACTGGCATAGGCATAGGTACGGGCAATGACCGTCTGCGCCTTGATCGACTCAGCAGGTGAGCGAGAACCGATCTCGCTGCCGACGACGCCACGCAGATAGTCTTCGATGCCGACATGGTTAACGACCAGAGCCCCGTTGGCAGAGAAACTGATTTGCAGAACCCCACGATAAAGCTTGCCGTTTAACTCGACTATTGCCTTTGCCCCCTGCAGAAGCAGAGTTTCGCCATTGTGAGCAACCCGGCGTTTCTTTTTGCCCTCAGTTGATGTTGCCCAGTCGAACTTTTCATTGCGCCGCAGAGTTTTGATGCGCCGACTGCCCTTGATGATCTGCCCGCCTTCCGGGAATCTGACCGTCACTTTCTTGTGCAGTCCGCCAAGCTTTACGCGCAGAATTGGCTCTGTCGCCGCCCGCCGGTTCTGGTTGCGGTCATTGTTCGTGCGAGCATCAACCGCAATTGGCAGTAATATGAGACACGTGACCAGCAGCAGTAACAGCCGGAATCCATTGATCCGGCCAGCTGTTTCAATTATTCTTTTAAAGAAAAGATTCAAGTTCAGACTCCTGCTCTGGTCTTTTCATCATTTTTAACGCCAGAAGCCAGCAGTGGATTTAGAAACTTTTTATCGTTACTGAACCGCTCCTGTTCGCTGAAGATGCAGCCGCAATATTTCTGCCGGTAGAGTTCGTTCTGTCTGGCAATTTCATGACTGCTTCTGAAGCCGGGGCGAAAATCAGTGTAATGAAACTTTACTCCCGCTTCGCGGGCTGTCTGCTCGCCGGTGCTTATCAGAAGCTCATGGTTCTGATAAGGGCTGATAAGAAGCGTGGTTGTGAAAGCTTCGAACGACAGTCTGGCGGCTGCCCGAGCTGCAGCAGTCAGGCGCATACGGTAACAGATGGCGCAGCGACCGGGCCCGTAATCTGAGCCGATTTCGCGGAGAAATTTCTCAAGCCCGTAGCTGGCGTCACCGCTGATTACTTCAAGACCGAACAGCCCGGCCATTTTAATGAAAGAGGTCAGGCGGCTGTGATGCTCGACAAATGGGTGAATGTTGGGGTTTTCCCAGAATACTGCTGTGTTCCCCTTGCCGGCTACCGGTTCAAGCAGCGGGTAAGACCCGGCCAGACACGGACCGCAGCAGGTGTGAAGCAGTATTGCCATTTTCAGCCAACGCCTTTCTTTGCGGTAGTAATGCCAGAAAGCGTCCAGTTGCGGGCTTTCTGCACGGTGACTTCGACAAAGCTGCCGATCAGGTCGCGGCTGCCGGCAAAATCGATCGAGCGGCCGGTGCGCGTTTTCCCGACCAGATGACCTTCATTACGGGCAGCTTCTGATTCGACAAGCACTTCGAACGTCTGCCCGACGAGTTTCAGGCTCTCTTCAAGCCCGATGCCGTTCTGCACTTCGATGAGTTTTGCAAGTCTGGCTTTGCGGATCTCTTCATCGATCTGCCCGGGCATGGTGGCGGCGGCAGTGCCTTCGCGCGGTGAATAGTAATACATGAAGGCAGTTTCGTAGCGCACCTGTTTGATCAGATCGAGGGTGTCATTGAATTCGGCCTCGGTTTCGCCCGGGAACCCACAGATAATATCGGTACTGAGGCTGACGCCCGGTATGTTTTCGCGCACCTGCGAGATCAGTTCAAGATAGTGTTCTCTTGTATAACCGCGCTTCATTTCAGTGAGAATGCGGTTCGAACCGGCCTGAACCGGCAGGTGATACTGTTCGCAGACTTTTTTCAGCTGCGCCATGCGCTTAACCGTTTCGAGGCTGAAATCGCGCGGGTGTGAGGTCATGAAACGCACCCAGTTGATGCCGTCGATTTTTTCGATGCGCTCGAGAAGGGTTGCAAAGCCCTCTTTGATGCCGAGATCTTTGCCGTAGGCGTTGACGTTCTGACCGAGCAGCGTGATCTCTTTGACACCACGGCCGGCCAGTTCGGTTATGAAGGCGGTCAGCTCGTCGAGCGGCCGACTGACTTCCGGGCCTCTGACGTATGGAACGATGCAGTAAGAACAGAAGTTGGTGCAGCCCCTGATAATGTTGACCATCGCCGAAAACGGGCGGTGCAGCACGATACCGTCAGCCGATTCGCCATCAAAAGCCCCGCGCGGCGCGAAATTGCCGGTGGTTTTTTCGCTGGCAGCCCGCTGCAGCAGCAGTGGCAGGTCTTCGATGTCGTTTGGCCCGAAAACCAGGTCTACGAGCGGCAGAGCTTCGAGCAGTTCTCCCTGCATATTCTGCGCCATGCAGCCGGCAACGCCGATTATCAGGTCTGAATTGCGCTTTTTGGTGTTGATCAGCGACTGAATGCGGCCGATCAGCCGCTGTTCAGCGTGCTGGCGAACGCAGCAGGTATTGAAAAGAATCAGGTCAGCTTCTGATTCATCTTCGGTTTCATTATAGCCAAGACGGTTCAGCAGGCCGCGAATGCGCTGGGCATCGGCCTGGTTCATCTGGCAGCCAAAAGTTGTGAGCATGAATTTGCGCTGTGTATTGATCATAGACAATCATTTTACCACAGCAGCATGCTCGCTGCCCACACCGTCACAAAAATTCAGCGGCGATTTTAATCTGGGGTCGGACCAACAGAAATGCCGATAAACAGACTGAAAACTCTTAAAAAAGACGGCTTTTTCGCTCTTAAAACAGCTTTTTTGCCATGAAAAATGGCGTTCCAGGGAATTATTCGGACTGCATTATTCGTAACGCTGCCAGTCAGGTTTGCCTTCGTAAACATCGATGTAGTAGTCGTGTCGCTGCAGTTTTCCGGCAGCTTCTTCGTCGAGAATGATGATGGCGTTCTGATGAAACTGCAGCACCGAGGCCGGGCACGAAGCTGAAACTGGCCCTTCTACAGTGGCGGCAACCGCATCGGCCTTGTCTTTGCCAAAAGCGAGCATCATGCAGGTCCTTGCTTCCATGATTGTGCCGAGTCCCATAGTCATGACATGCTTCGGCACCCGTTCTTCACTTCCAAAAAATCTGGCATTGGCTTTGATCGTGACTTTTGAAAGGGTTTTTATGCGGGTTCTTGAACTGAGTGATGATCCCGGTTCGTTGAAGGCAAGGTGCCCGTCATGCCCGATGCCGAGAACCTGCAGGTCAATGCCGCCGGCGCGCTTGATCGCCGCTTCATAGGCCTCGCAACTGGCAACGATATCTTTGGCGCGGCCGTCAGGTATCTGCGAGGCGCCCTCTGCCAGATCAATTCTTTTCAGCAGATTGGTGTGCATTTCATTGTAGAAGGAGCATGGGTCGGCCGGGTCGAGGCCGATGTATTCATCGAGGTTGAAGGTTTTTACATGCCTGAAAGAGAGGCCTTCTTCTTTATGCATGCGTACAAGTTCATTATAGAGTCCGAGAGGCGTCGAGCCTGTTGCCAGGCCAAGAACTGCCGCAGGGTTGCGATTGATAAGGCCGGCAATGATTTTTGCCGCGAGTATGCCTGCAGATTCTCTGTCTTTTTTGATGATTACTTCCATAAAGAACCTTTCTGCGTTTCGTAATTTTTCAGCATGCTACCACGCCCGCCCGCCCCGTTCAAA
>DAOQWI010000227.1:0-4361 GCA_035342015.1 Candidatus Ozemibacteraceae bacterium
CAATTACGATTGGGGACTCCTGGCCTACACAGTCGGCTTTGGCGGCTCGATGGTTATCAGAGGTTTATCTGCCGGTTTTGTGGTTTCGCTTGCAACTGTGGCACTTGCGGTCTGAGGTTTTGGTTCTGGCTTAACCGGTTTAATCTTCGTCGGAAGACTTATCAGGACCTCACTTCCGTGCTGGGGCTTTTTGCCCTGACCGGTCTGCCCTGAATTCTGCTGGCTTTGTGGATTCGCCGGCTTTAAATTGACCGCTGCCGAGGCTTTTTCGATTTCCTTCTTGCCCGGCATCGGAATAATCAACCCCATATCCTGTGAAAAAACCGGCAGGGCACCTGCCGCCACGACCATGGCCAGCACTGCGGCGCCGGTTTTTGTTTTTTTCATTTTCCCATGCATCTGCATGCTCCTGAAAGAGTGCGAATTGAACTGTATTCGTCAATTATAAGCGATTAAAGCCCAAATAGTAAGGTCATTTTTTGATCATCGGTACAAATCTCACCGGCAGATCCTCTTCCTGCTCGATTTTTCCGTCCTTTTTGCGCAGAATCACAAGTCTCTGTGAATAAGCGTTGCCAAGCGGCAAAATCATGCGACCACCTTCGGCAAGTTGTTCAACCAGCTTTTCTGGAAGTTCACTGGGGGCGCAGGTTACTATGATTACCGAAAAGGGCGCGTGTTCGGCCCAGCCCTGATAACCATCGCCGCATTTTACTTTACAGGCGTAGCCTGTCGCCTTGAGAACGTCGATGGCGTGCGAAGCAAGTTCGGGCACGATTTCTATGCTGTAAACATCGGCGCCAAGCTCGACCAGGATCGCTGCCTGATACCCTGACCCGGTGCCGATTTCCAGAACCTTTTCCCCTTTGGCCAGTTGCATGCGTTCGGTCATGTAGGCAACGATATAGGGCTGCGAAATGGTCTGATCGTGGCCAATCGGCAGCGGGTGATCGCCATATGCCGCCGAAGTCATGTAAGCGGCCGGCAGAAACCGATGCCTCGGAACTTTTCCCATGGCTGCGAGAACCTTCTGATCGGTGACACCATAGGCAACCAGTTGCGCAACCATCAATCTTCGGGCTTCTTCCATGTCGCTGACCTCCATTGCCGTTTCCTGGCCCGTGCAACTTGCCGGGCCGGTGAAAAACCAGAGTACCGTCAGGCAGAGCAGGCAAATAACCAGAACCAGACGCGGTTTCCTCATTGCTTCCTCCGTTGCTGTTTTCTCTTGTCTCTATTTTATCAGAACCGGCAAATTTCTTCACCCGGCCTGGCTGCAGTTCAGCAATTCTCATTCAAAAACTACAGATTTCTACATAAAATTGCGAGGCGAGAAGACGGGATTGTTACGCCAGGATGGCGGTTATGGCATGGCGCAACAGGAATGTACGCGCCATGGCCTTTTCCGGAAGCTTGTTTTGCACAGGATGTGCTTATGCAGAACCGCGCAGGATAGAGCGGTTCTGCTGAGCGAGAACTCAGAACAGAATTCGCCTGGAGCACCCGGCAGCATCTATCCTGATGCTGCCGAGTATAGCTGACCTCCTGTCAGCAAAAAAGCATTTAAGCAGGAAGCTTTTATGTCGCGTGAGCCAGGATGGCGGAAAGCGACGCCCGGCTGATAGGCCGAAGCTGCCTCTTCACAAAGATAACCAGTTGAACACAAGTGCCTATTGATAAATATTTAACAATTCACCAAGAATTGCTGGTTGCAGCTGCTATAATGCCCATATGAAAGATTTTTTCTTTTCTTTTGGTGACAAAACGGTTTCCGGTTTTATTCAAAGCCGATATAAACGCTTTCTTGCCGACATCACCCTCGATGACGGCCGCCTGGTTGTCGCCCACGTGCCGAACAGCGGCAGCATGGCTACCTGCTGGTGCCCGGGGGCGCGGGTGACTCTGACCGAACACCCCGATGAAGGTACCCGCAAATTGCTCTACACGCTGCAGGCAGTTGAAATGCCCGATGGCTGGGTTGGCGTCAATACGATGAACCCGAACCGGGCCGTTGCCGGCGCCATTGTCGCCGGCATGTTTCCTGAACTGCAGGGCTATGATTTTCTTCAAGCCGAAGTCAAGGCTGGAAAAAGCCGCTTCGATCTCTGCCTGTTCAATCAGTCTGCCTCTGTCGACGTCTCTCTGCTGCAGCTGAAACCTGAACGGGCTGAAAAGCTGAGATGCAAAGGCAGACCTGCTTCAGGCAAGCCTTCGATCGCAGTGATAGAGATAAAGAATGCCACGATGCGCAGAGACAATGGCGTGATTTTCCCTGATGCGGTGACCGAAAGGGGCAGAAAACACCTCTATCATCTTATCGAACTTCGCAAAGCCGGTATTCGCACGGTGATGCTGTTTTTTGCCGGCCGAAGTCATACAAGCTGGGTCTCGCCTGCCGACGAAATCGACCGGGCTTATGGTGGTGCTCTGCGCGAGGCGATAAATACCGGGGTCGAGGCGATGGCGGTAAACGTCGAAGTTTCTGCCGCTGGCCTGAAATTGATCGGAACCCTGCCGGTAATCGCCGGCTGAGATATTTGCCATTCAGTATTGATTGTGTTAGACTTCGCACAAATAGGATCCGTAAGGAGATAAAGTTGAATATGCAGAAACTTTTCAGGTTGTTGATCGTTGCAGCTCTGATGGCCGGGGTTACTTTTGCCGGATATGCCGCTGATACCAAAGTGCCGACCAGCATGGTCACCATTGGCGAAGGCGATGAAACTCTCGAATCAGAAGTTGAACTGAAAATCGGCGACGTTGCTCCCGATTTCTCACTGCCGAACCTCTCTACCGATAAAATGGAGCATCTTAAAGACTATCTCGGCAAGCCGATCGTGCTTTTCTTCATTCAGAGCGCCTGCTATTCATGCCTCCAGGAAGCCAAAGCCCTCCAGGAACTGAAAGCCAAACATGGCGACAAGGTTAATGTAATCGCTGTTGGCGTCGACCTTCTTGGCAAACCGATGCTGGTTTCATGGGCCGCTCACAACAACATCAACTACCCGGTTCTGCTTGACCCAATTTTCTCCGTTCCTGAAAAATACGGCTTTTCTTACACCCCGAGTTCTGTAATCATCGACAAAGATGGCAAAATCGCCTTTATTCATGCTGGCTATCGCCCCGCCGATGCCAAACTTTTTGAAGATAAGGTTCAGGAACTCCTCAAGTAATTTTTTGCTTTCGCAAATGAGCAGGTGGGGCATCGCTTCACCTGCTTTAACATTTTAGGCGCAGATTCAGAAACTGCAATCTGACAATAGGCCAGACCGTCGAACCGTCTCAAATTTGTTTTTGCAGTAATCAATAATAGAATATTCCGGAAAGATACATAAAATGAACATTACACTTGATTGTCTCCCATGTTTTGTCAGACACACCATTGAAGTTATGCGCAGTTTTACTGTCGAAACTGGTCTGGCTGACGCGATGGTTCGGGACGTCATTCGTCAGATGGCCGAGGTCGATTTTGCGCTGACGCCCCCTGAGTTCGCCGCTGAAGTTCATGCCATGATACGCAGTCGCCTCGGAATTGCCGACCCATATCTGCAGATTAAGCGCGATGCCAATCGCTTCGCCGCACGGTTGATACCTGAACTCGAAAAGCGTCTGGAAAAATCATCAGACAGGCTGCGCCAGGCACTTCTATACTCTATTGCCGGTAACATAATCGATTCAGGGGTTTCGGCGGTCACGCCTGATTCAGAGGTTATGCAATCCATTGAAATGGCGGAAGCTCAAAGCCCGGCCATCGATCATTCTGAAAAACTGCTGCGAGAACTGCGTCGCGCCGAAAAAATTGTCATTCTTGGTGACAATGCCGGCGAGATCTATTTTGACCGGCTTCTTCTCCAGGAGCTGAAGAAAGATAATATTACTTACATAGTTAAGGGCTCACCAATTCTCAACGATGCCTTGCATGAAGACGCGATCGAGGCCGGGATTGACAGGTATGCCCGGGTTCTCGATACCGGAGTCGCCATTCCCGGAACTGTTCTGCGGAAATGTCTGCCCGCAGTTCTTGAGGCAATTCAAGCGGCAGACGTAATTGTTTCGAAAGGGCAGGCAAACTTTGAAACGATGGGCGAGTGTGCTGACCCCCGTGTCTTTTTTACGCTAAGGGCAAAGTGTCATGTTATTGCCAGAGAAATCGGGGTACCCCAGGGCAGTTTTGTAATTAAATCCGGCGGGTAAAAAATCGGGATTCTGCATCTGATGCAGAATCCCCTGAAAAGCCAAAAAAGATAAAGTTTTCAGTACATTTTAGTTGACCTTGTGACGCGAATCTGGTAAATTAGCCAAACCCTCAAGCGAGGGTACCGCGAAAGCGGCCAGAACATTCAAAATCAAATCTTAATCGC
>DAOQWI010000228.1:0-4325 GCA_035342015.1 Candidatus Ozemibacteraceae bacterium
TCTCTTTTCGGGCACTTGATGCCTTTGGGTAAAATTCAAGATAGAGGGGTACAAAATCAGGCCTGCTGAACCTGATCAGAGTATCGAAATAAAAATCTTTTACCAGAACATCCGGCTGATTGAAGTTGTTTTTGATTACAGTGAACAGATCGAGTTCTTCCATCAGTGAAACAATTTCGAAATAAAGCGGAGAAGTGCGGTCTTCGGGGAGAGCGCGCAGAAGTGCTCCCATTGCTTCCTGACCAAATTCTTCACTGATCGCATGCTGCACTTTCTGACGTATGCGCGGGTCAACGTCATTCAGGCATGAGATCATGATGTCAAGGGCTTCCTGGGTGCCGAGGGCTGAGAGAGCCTGCAAAGCGCTTTCCCTTAGACGGGTTTCCTTGCCTTTCAGCAGGGCCCTGAAAATTGGCAGGGCTTCCTGAATGCCGCGCTGCCCTGCAACATCGATCAGAGGCAGGATGATCTCGATCGAAGCCTCATTGAATGCCTCAAGAGCGGCCAGAACGACCTGATCGGTCTCTTTTGCCGTGTGCGCAATAAGCCCGTGAAAGGCGGCTTCCCGTGTTTTGGCATCGGAGCTTTCCAGGTCTTTTATAAGAAGCTCCGGGTCTTTTTTGCTTCCAAATGGCCAGATCATTGGGCAGGGGCTGGTGGTTTGGCTGAAAGAACCGCCATTACCTCCTTGCGGACGTTCTCGTCAGGGTCAAAACGCAGCGGTCTGATATATGGTGCCAGCATGAAAGGATTTACAATCTTGCCGAGGGCCTTGATCACATTTCGGCGCACATCCGGCTCAGGGTCACGTATTGCCTGAATCAGAATCGGAAAGAACCGGCTGTCTTTCAATTCGCCAAGAGCGAAAGCCGCAGAAGCGCGCATCCAGCGGTCGGGGTGCCGCATCATTTCGATGACCGGCTCATAAATCTGGTAATAGCCAAGCTTCCAGAGTGTTATGATAGTATTGGCACGTACCCGGTTATTGTCGTCATAAAGGCATGGCAGAATCTCTTCGGCAAGAGAAATATCGCCGACTTCAGCCATGGCTTCAACGGCGTTGGCTCTGACACGGTCATCCTGGTCTTTGAGAAATCCGACAAGCATGCCAGATACCGAGGGGCCACCAATTTTGCCAAGGCCCATGATTACAACTGCTCTCACCTGCGGGTCGGGGTCCTGGATGGCGACAATCAGGTGAGTTTTGAGTTCTGGTGGAATGTGGTCACAGAGAACTTCAAGAATCTTGGCTGAGAGAACACGGGTTCGCTGGTCAGATGCAGACAGATCACGTGTAATATCTTCCATGAAGGAAGTATCCATTTTTATCAATGACTGACCAATGGCTTTGCGGGCGTCTTCGGTCATTTTGTCGAAGCCGGTCATATATTTTCGGCGCGTGACAAATGCTATGGCCTTGTGGGCTGCCTGTTTTATTTCTACAACATTCGAAGCGAGCAGTTTTGTCAGGTTGTTGATGATCATCGGGTGATCGCGTTCTTTAAGGCGCTCTATTGTCTGCAGAACGATACTGCTGTCAGAGTCTTTGAGAAAATTCAACAGCATTTCGGTGCCGGCATTGTTCTGAAAATGCTTGAGATCAAGAATTTTCAGAATAGTCATGCGCACTGAATAATCCGGGTCACGCAGCTTGGTTTCAAGAATCTGCAGAGCGTTCTGCAGGCCTGATTCGCCAAGAATTGTAAGAATGCGTGAACGCAGCGCCGGATCCTGGTGGTAGAGAACCTCGGTTACAAACCTCTGCAGGCGGGGATCCATCATCAGCTGAATGGTTTCTGACTGGACTTCAGGCGGTACTTCCATGAAGTGCTCAAGCAGAAGGGTATTCAGAGTTTCGATGATGTAGTTTTCGGTCGGGTCGCCGAGTATCTTGAGGGCGGTTTTGCCGGTTTCGACATCTTTGTAACAGCAGGCGTTAATAAGAAGATTCTTGCGTATGGCAGGGTCGAGACCCTTGAGGAAGCTTTTCAGGTAGCCTTCGTTATAGCGAAAAATCTTGGCGAAATTGCGGAAAATTACATCGTGGTCATAGCGACCCAGGCGAAGCAGACACTCGGTCATCAGCTTGATGCACTGAAAATAGCGGTCGTTAAGATTGTTTTCGAGTGGATCAGTGAAATATTTGATCTGCGCTTGAACTTCAGGGCTTTTGCGCTGTGCCGGATCCATTTTGTCGAGTTCTTCGGCATAATCTTTAATGATTTTGCCGATCGTATCAGCCACTGTCGGCGGTATGGACTTGTAAGGATCAAGCAGAAATGGAAAGAGATATTGATAGGACATCGGGTCAGAAAGCTGTTCCATCAGCTTCAATGTATGCTGTCTGAAGCCTTCGCTTTTTTTGCCCAGCCCGTCAAATACCTTCTCAAAAAAAAGTTTGCCGTGTGACTGCAGGCATTTGAAGACTGGATAACGCATGCCTGGTGCAATTGCCGGCAACTCTCTGATGCAAAGATCGAGAAAGTCAGGGTTTTTTATCTTGTCGACATGCTTTGAAAATTCGACCTGCAGAATTTTTTTCTCGTCTTTTTTGGCTTCGACGACTTCTTCTTTAAGAATATCAAAGAAGATGGGGTAGGTCTTCGGGTTCTGGAGCATGACAATTTCTTCAAGATAAAGAATCTGCTCTTTGACCGAATAGTTGTTCCACTTTTCGAGAAGCTGCTTGAGAATGCCTGATTTCTCGATACCATGCTGGATGGTACGATGAATATCGGGGTCGAGTGTTTTACCAAGAACCTCGGTAACCGCCTTCAGGTTTTCCTCTTTGATGCCGACAAGAATTTCTTTGAAAGTTTCGCGCAGCAGTGTGTCGGGATATTTGATCAGCGTCAAAAGCAGACGAAGATCTTCTTCGTTCAGTTGATTGCGGTAATCAACGAAAACCTCGAGAATTTTCAATCTGGTTTCAAGATTGTCGTTCTCTTCGAATTTGTCGTGCAGAAATTCAATCAGACCATGATTCATGCTTGAGACAAAGTCGCTCTTGGCACGATCCGATGTTCGTTTGTCTTTCTGAAGCAGTCTTCCAAAAGCCTCTTCAGGATCCGAAATTTTTCGCGAAAACCAACCCATTAATTTACTGACCTTGAGAGCAGAATAGGATTTGCAGCATTATCGGCTAAGTTCACGGAATTTTGAACGATTGTTTGCTTATGAATATATACCGGCAAGGTAGCTGTACACAACAATTAATACAATTTTTAAACTTTATTTACAAGTTTTATAATCTTTGTTATAGTCATGCCAATCAACATCATCAAGCGAGGGTTCAAAAAGTGTGGTTCATTAGAAAAATTTTCTGGATGATTACTCTTCCTTTTATTGCGCTTACCGGCGTTCTGATGTTCGCCTTCCCCGAAGAAATGAAGGAATTCAAAAAAGATCTTATCGATATGTTTGAAAATTCCTGGCTTCGCTGGGTTGGCTTTGTCGTCTTCATCTCGGCAATGGTTCACATTGTCTGGATTTTTGACGGCAGGCACACTCTCGTCAGATTGACCGATCCGAACAGCTGATTTTCGAACCTTCAGAAATTACGGCGCAGGGTTTATTCCCAGGCCGTGATCTCCACCCGGAATGATTTTGCCCCGACGGGCGGATCTTTGAACGGGATCTCGAAAAGAGAGCTTTCCTTTGGCAGGAGCCCTTTGTCAAAACTTCTCAGGGTGCCTGTTTCACTGCGAAGCTCTCTTTTGTTTTCGTCAAGGATCTTTGCGGTGAGCTGAATTTTCTTCTTGACGGTTTTCGACAAATTGCTGAGAGAACCCACTACATAAAGGGTTCCGAGTTCGATATAACTGTCTATGCGGTCAATGCTGAAAAGTGGTTCAATATCGCGTTCGATGACCGGGTTTTGCTTTTCTTTGCGCTTTCTGGCAATGTATTCAGCGATTACTGTATCATCGTAAGCAGCCCAGAGCGAAAGATTCATTGGTTCAAGGCGAAGAGCGGTGCGGTATGCTTCTTTAGCCTCTGAATGGCGGTTTTCGACGACCATTTTGTCGCCGGTTTCGATAAATTTAAAGGCCGGGCTGTCGGTGGCAATCCCGGTTACTGCTGATATTTCGTTTACCAGGAGCGGGCTTTCCGGGTCGGCGGGGGAGGGGAATATTTTTCTACCGGGATTTTCGGGGAGAGACTGCGCTGCTGCTGCAATCTGGCATGCAAGCATCGCGGGCAAAATAATTGATCTGAGCTTTGCTGGCATTTATGACTCCTGTGCTTTATGCCGAAAGTTTGCGGGCAAAGGCTTCAAGAATGAGAGTGTAGAAGTTTTCGAAGCCAAAGAGCAGCATTCCCTC
>DAOQWI010000229.1:0-4230 GCA_035342015.1 Candidatus Ozemibacteraceae bacterium
AAAAAACTCGATGTTTGCGGTCTGCAGTGCCCGGGCCCGATATCGCAGCTGCGTACAGCCGTTGATGCAATCGAAAAGGGGCAGGCGGTCGAAATAGTTTCAACTGATGCTGGTTTCGCCGCTGATGTGCCTGCATGGTGCCGTTCTACCGGCAATGAATGTGTTGGTGTTGAGAAAATTGCCGGTGGCAAATTCAAAGCTACTGTAAAAAAAGTTGGCAAGGTGGCATGCACGCCGCTTACCAGTTGTCATAAGCAGATGACCAATGTCATTTTCAGCAACGATCTCGATAAGGCCATGGCGGCGCTGATTATTGCAAATGGTGCTGCTGCAGCCGGTTATAAAACGACCCTGTTTTTCACCTTCTGGGGATTGAGTATTTTGCGCCGCCAGCCCGATAAGCCCTTGAGTAAGGGGGTAATGGAGACCATGTTCGGAATGATGCTGCCAAAAGATATTAACGGTCTTAAGCTTTCGAAGATGAATATGGGTGGCATGGGAACGATGATGATGCACAAAGTAATGGAAAGCAAGCATGTGACACCCCTGCAGGAATTGCTCAAACAGGCTGTAGCAAACGGTGTTAAGCTGGTTGCCTGCTCGATGAGCATGGATGTTATGGGCATCGAACAGAGTGAACTCATCGATGGTGTCGAGATCGCGGGTGTTGCGAAATATATCGAGGAATTGTCGAACAGTTCGGCCGGATTGTTCATCTGATTTTGTAAAATCTCTCTCTATCTCTCTAATTCCAGGTCGTCGTCGATCTGGAATTTTTTTTTATAATTTTCTTAAAATAGTTGAAAATGAGATGTTTTTATGTGATAACGTAAGCAAACGCGAATAAAATTCTGAAAATAAGATTTAAACCCCGAAAATCTGGCGAAATAATGAGCAGAAAAATGTCGATAGTCCTAATAGAAAGGCGAAAATAGGCCTTGTTGACAGCAGACCGGAAAGGAGGGCAGAAAGTCTTAAATTAAAGAACGCGTTTAAAGAGACCTGAAATCTAAGGAGTTCGGCACAAGGAAGTGCTGAAAGACAAAAATTCAAGGAGGAATTTTTATGTCGCTACGAATCAATCAGAACGTTCTTTCAATCAAAACCTACTCAAATCTTACTCAGACCAACTCCAGACTTGAAAAGTCAATTCAGAAGCTGAGTTCGGGTATGAGAATCAACTCAGCCGCCGACGACGCCGCCGGTCTTGCTATCAGTGAAAAGATGCGTCGCCAGGTCAGAGGCCTGAATCGTGCCGTGTTGAACGCCCAGGACGGCATTTCAATGATTCAGACTGCCGAAGGTGCTCTCAACGAATCGCAGAGCATCGTTCAGAGAATGCGTGAACTTGCTATTCAGGCTTCGAACGACACTCTTACCGGTAATGACCGCCTCGAAATCCAGAAAGAAGTCAATCAGCTCCGCTCTGAAATTGACAGAATCTCTCAGAACACTGAATTCAATACCAAAAAACTTCTCAACGGCAGCCAGTCTGCTCTGATCAGTTCAAGCTCAAAATTTGTTGACGGTATCGTTACTGGTAATGCCAGCGGCGGTGGCGACTACAACGTCAGCATTGCTCTGCTCAGTGGCGGTATCTCACAGATGCAGCGCAGTCAGGTTTTCACCGATAAGAATACCGGTGAACTGGCTGATGGCAGCACCAAACTTCAGGATATTTCGCAGTTCTATGACAGCAACGGCAGTTTCTCGCTCAGTTCGCCGCAGCAGCTGACTCTTACCGGTAATTCTGAAGACGCTCTCATTACCATTGACGCTCAGATGAGTCTTAATGAACTTGCCGCAGCAATTCAGCAGGCTCTCACCAGTGAAGCAGGCCTTGGTATTCGTAATTCAAATGCCGGCGTCGTCGGAACAGCTATCTCCGGTATCTCCGGCATCGGTGGCTATATCCAGCTCGCTTCCGGTTCTGTAGGCGATCAGGGTGATTTCTCTATCTCCGGCCCGCAGTCTTTGGTCGATGCTCTTGGTTTTTCTGAAACCAGAAAATCAGAAAACAATCTGGTGCAGCTGACTCTCACCGACGGTATGGGTAATGTCAGCAACGTCAGAACCAGCAGCGACCGCGCCAGTGGTCTGCTTGGCGGTATCGATCTGTATTTCACTTCTCAGGCAGCTCAGGTTGCCGGTTACGGTGGTCTTGAAGAAGGTCTGATGTTCACTGCCGAACAAACTTTCACCATTTCAGCCGGCGGTCAGCAGGTTGACGTAACCGTTGCTACCGGTCACTGGACAATGGAAGGTATCGCCAGAAGTATCAATGCTCAGATCGAAGCTGTTGGCGTCGATGGTCTCGAAGCTTCGATTTCTGAAGGAGAACTCAGGCTGTCTTATGAACCGCCGACTTCGACTAACCTCTCAACTATCACTATTTCTGCTGCCGACGCCGAAGAACTCGGTATTCTCGACCAGGTTAAGAGTGGCTTTGTCTCTGGTGACAAAGACACCAGTAAGGCTGTTACCGGTTTCAGCATTTATCATACTGCCGGCGGCACTGCTGTGACTTTCGATCTTACCGATGGTGACGGCGATACAAGCACGATTGCAGCCTATACCACCGAAAGCGACCGCGAAATTGCAGACATGAGAGAAATTGGTGTGTTTGTTGCTTCGACCAATGCTCAGCTTGAAACTGACGATGTTCAGATTCGTCTTGATGCCGTAAACGGTTCTCTTGCGTTTACTGCCACCAGAGTTGGTCAGGAAAACCAGAGTGGTGTCCCCGCGGTTAAGAGTCTGGTTACCCTTGACGTCAACGATCAGGACGCTCTCGACAAGTTCGGTCTTACCAACGGCACTGCCAAGGGTACTGGTGATACCAACTTCAGACTTCATGTCGTCGATAACAAGCCGCAGTTCCAGATCGGTGCCGACCAGGGGCAGAGTATGCAGATTTCGATGGGTGACATGTCGGCTCGCGCTCTTGGTATCGATAAACTCGATATGACCAGCGTCGAAGGTGCCCAGGAATCTCTCGCCAAACTCAACAAGGCTCTCGATACAATTTCTACCGAACGCTCGAAACTCGGTGCTTTCCAGAACCGCCTGGAATACTCAATCAACAACCTGCGCAATACTGCCAGCAACCTGACTTCTGCCGAATCACGCATCAGAGATGCTGATATCGCTCAGGAAATGATTGAATTCACCCGCAACCAGATTGTTTCTCAGTCAGGCACCGCAATGCTGGCTCAGGCCAATATGGTTCCGCAGAGTGTTCTCTCACTGCTCGGTCAGTAAGGTTTAATCGGGCGATTTAAAATTTTCGCCATCGAAAGCAATGCTTTCGATGGCGGATTTTTTTTTGCAAAAAAACGTTAAACAAATTCAAAAAGCTGCCGAAATGGTTTCAGTAACGAGTTGATCACACACAGGGAAGTAGTGTGAGCATGATTCATGGAGGAATCAATATGCTGATACCGTTTGGCATTTTTCTGCGTTTCAGGCGTAACCGAAGGCGCTTTGTTCCGATCAGTTTTTTATTCGACCGGCTGAGTGTCTTTAAGAATTCGCTGGCGTATTTTTTCGCCGGAATTTTTGGTTTTGCCATCCCAATTGCCCCGGAACTGTTTTCTGATCGTGGTTTTAGCTGTTTGAAAAAATAGTTTAAAAACCGCTTGACCAGAGTTCGTTTCTTTATACTTTCTCAACCTGTCGCAAGGATGCGGCAAAATTTTCAAACTGATTCACGGAGGAATCAACTATGTCATTACGCATTAATCAGAATGTAGTCGCACTTTCCACTTACGGTAACGTAAACAAAACCGCCGGCCGCCTCGAAAAATCGATCGAGAAGCTGAGTTCCGGCATGAGGATCAACAGAGCCTCTGATGATGCCGCAGGTCTGGCCATCAGCGAAAAAATGCGCCGTCAGATTCGTGGTCTTAACCGGGCTGTTTTAAATGCCCAGGATGGTATCTCAATGGTGCAGACCGCAGAAGGCGCCATGAATGAATCGCACAGCATTCTTCACCGTATGCGCGAACTGGCCATACAGGCCTCGAATGACACTCTCACCAGCAATGACCGCCTCGAAATTCAGAAAGAAGTTATTCAGCTTCGTGATGACCTCGATCGCATTGCCCGCAATACCGAATTCAATACAAAAAAACTTCTCGATGGCAGTCAGACTGCCCTTATCAGTGCCAGTTCTGCTTCTGTAAATGGCATTGTTACCGGAAATCCATCTCAGGCCGGCGGTGACTATAC
>DAOQWI010000230.1:0-4199 GCA_035342015.1 Candidatus Ozemibacteraceae bacterium
TGCTGGGCTATCCAGCTCTGGCCGCTGCCGAAGAAGCGGGCGGCGGCCTCCGGGTTGCGACAACCTTTAAAAAGAGCAAGAACCTGACCACCGAGAAAAGAAGTCGAAACGCCCCTGTTTTCGGCCGGACACGGCATCATGGCGACACCGAAATCCAGCTGAGGCGCATCGACAGGATATCTGGCAAAGTTCCATGAGCCTGAAATTGCCAATCCAAGCTTGCCAAGTTTAAAAGCCTCGTCGAGCATATCCTGCTTTTCGCAGTAACTGTATTCTTTCAGCTGCAGATAAAATTCAAGGGCCGCAAGCGTCTCCGGGCTGGCAAAAACAAAACGACCGTCGGGGGCAAGAATATGCCCGCCATTGCCCCAGACAAAGGGCATGAACTTTTTGTAAAGAATGTGCCCTTCGCCCGCATTCATGCCAAAACCATAAACACCTGACTTCGGGTCGTGAATAAGTCTGGCAGCGGCAAGCAGCTCAGCCCAGGTCTGCGGCGGTTTATCAGGGTCTATGCCGGCCTGGCGCAGCAACTGGCGATTATAAAAAAGGACCCTGGTGCTGACCAGCCACGGCAGGCCAAACACCTTGCCATTACTGGTAACCGCTTCCCACATCAGGTATTGCTGTTTTAAATCCGCTGTCTGACTGGAAATATCGATCAAAGCCCCTTCTGCCATGAAACGACCCATCCAGGTTGAGCCCAGTTCGCAGATATCAGGTGCCCGGCCATTGGCCATGGCTATCACCACTTTGTCGAAGCCATTGCCCCAGTTCATCTGCTCACTGCGAATCCTGATACCTGGGTTTTCGCGCTCAAAGCGTTCGATTACCGGCAGAATGAATTTCTGATCCCAGAAATTCCAGAATAGCAGTTCCTCGCCGGCCCCAGCACCAGTGCTGACCAGCATCAGTAAAAAAGAAACCAGCATTATGCGACAGTTTCGAAACATCGACCTTTTTTAGCAGCAACCCCCGACAAAAGCAAGCCATTTAATCGACCGGTGCAAGAAAAAGGCGTGTACCGAAAAGTCTTCGGTACACGCCCGGCTATTGAAATTGAAAATCAGTTACCGGCGGGAGCGGCAGGGGGCGTAAGCGTCTGGGTTGAAGAAGCTTCCGGGGCGGCCTTGTCGGCCGTTTTAACTGCTGGCAGAGTATTACAAGCTGCCGGCTTCTTCACTTCCATGCCAACAATCCGTTTGAAACCCGTTTTAGCACGGTTACGTATTCTGGGGTTGGCAATCGCACCTGTCAGCAGCGCCAGAACCAGAATCAGGGCGATATACAGACCCCAGGGAGTTTTCTTTTCGGCAAATGGGTCGTCAAAAGACCTTATGGCACCGGAAGGTAATTCGGCCATTCTGGTCAATGTCTTGCCAAACGCCATGTTTATCTGAGCACGGGTATTCACAGCCCAGCCATTGGCGTCGAGAATCGCCCCGAGGTTTCTCTGGCGCAGACGAAGAGCGGCCATAAGCATTGAAGGGCCAGAAATGAGAAGCAGAATACCAATGATTGCCAGCGGCATCTGCCACCAGGTAAGGCTCATAAAGCCAGAAACAACCGAAGCGACGGCTGAGCCGATGGCGGCCAGAGCCAGGCCGATAGCTGCGAAAATCCCGGCGAATTTGCCGGCATCGAAAGGTGGCGGCGGTGGCGCATCTGGTTTCGGCGCTTCAATTTTTACCCCTGCTTCGGTAACAGAAGTCGAAAGAGAATCAGTCATCGACTTGTCTTTTGAAGCGGCAAATTTTTCTATCTGCTCGTGAATCATGCGGCCAAGGCGCTTGTATGGTGCCCAGAAAGCCTGTCTTATACTGATCGGGTGATCGATGATCTTGACAATCGTGGCATCCCAGTAGTTGCCGGCACGGTCGACAAAAAGCCCATTGCGGCCTGGGGTGAGCTGATCTGAGTCACCATCGGTAAAAGCTGCGGCAATCGTCATTTTTTCTGATGATCCCTGTCTGACGCAGTCACAATAAACCAGAAAGGTATTGCATGCGGCAGCCATGGTGCTGTGTTTGGCAAGGTCCTCAACCCTTACAGCCAGATCACAGCTCCGACTGTCCATGAACAGGGTGCCGGCCTGAAAAACAGCCTTGTTTTTGCCGCCATAAAAGTCTTTAAAAACCACAAAATTACTCAGCAGCTGATAAATGAAGCGATAATAACGCACCAGACGGTCAACATTGCTGATTGCGTTGAATTCAGCCTCAACCGCTTTATCTTTTGCAATCAGATCGGCGAGATTTTTGCCGATCTCTACAGCAAGCAGTTCTTTAACTCTTACCAGACCAAGCTTTTCTACAACGGCACCGGCTTTCTGTGTCTGCCAGGCTTCGTAAGCGGCAAACCGGTTCTTTATGGCGAGCCAGCCTGACTCGGTCAATTTATCAGCGTCACCAGCATAGGGTTTCGCGATTTTGGCGGCAAATTCGTTGATCTCAAGAGCCCAGGCAGGGTTGACCTTCTCGGTCAGCGGCAGTGTACCCTCTGAGCTTACGACTGCCAGCGGCAATTCTTTCAGCTCAGGTGTAGAATTCGAAAGACTTTTTTTAAGAACCGCAACAAATTCGCTTTCGATACCGGCACTGGCGGCGGCAAATTTACCATCATAGGCTGCCAGGCGGCATCTGACAAAGTAATCATCGATACGCGGTTTGAGAGCGAGATAAAGCGATGCAAGTGCCGGAGTATCGGCACCGGCGAACATGATGTCAGCAGCTTTGTCTTCGGCCTGTTTCTGCCAGCCGACATAGGCAGATGCTTCGGTCATAAATTTATCGAGAAGCGCCTGAGAGATACCGGGCAGGCCGCTGCGATCAGTTTCGCTGCCGAGGCAGGCAATGATATCGGCAATCGCCTGACGGAGCTTCTCGTCTGAAGAGATATCGACCGGCACAATGCCATCACCATTAAAGGCGGTCGCGGCAAAAATCTTTTTGGTATCGGCAAGATCGCCCAGGCCGATAGAATTTTCCTGTGTCTTGCCGAGATTGTTGAGAATCTGCCGGGCCGAAGCATACAACGCTTTGCCCTCAGCTGTTTCCTGGTTGATGATGTCGAGAGGCATGGCTTCGGCCGGCTTAATCAAAACCTCAGGGTTCTTAACCATAGAACATACCCATTTCAGTGCGGCCAGCAGCTCAGGTATTTTAATGCGACGATCCTTGTCAGAATCGATGTAATCAAGGGTCGTTCTATCGAACTCAATATTGTTTGTCGGGCAGGTCATTGCCGCCCATAGCTTCGGGTCTAGCTGTTCAAGTGACCTTAAATCTTCTGCTGTCTCAAGACTTACCTGATCAAGACCGCCATAGCGAAAAAATTTCCAGCGATGCGCCCCGTTAGCTGCTGCCATATCCTTCTCCTTCAGAAATGAGTTACGTCATTCTAACTCAGAATCATACTTTATTAAACCAAAAGAAACTCACGAACAGCGGCGTGCAACCCAATGCCACCCTCATCCGGCATCAGAACAAAATTTCTCTCTGTACATTCCGGTGTGTGAAACTTGTTTCCCATGAATCCTCGCCCGGTTTTTTCGTGGCTGAAGTTAACAGAACCGTGGTAGATTTAGCGAAAATGAGGTGCTTTATGAAAAACGGATCTCACAAAAATTCGCGATTGTCGGTCTCTTTAATTGCAGCTTTATGCATTATTTGTCTGCAGATTCAATCTTTGTCGGGGCAGGAAAACGCTACCATGAACGAAAAATCGACCACACCGGCCATTATTGCAGTCGACCCGGGTCACCCATCAGAAACCAGTAACGGTTGCGCACACCATGGGCTGACCGAACTGCAGATATGTTGGGGTGTGGCACTGAAACTTGAAAAGTTGATAAATGATCAGGCCGACCTGAAGGCCATCAAAACCAAAGACCGCGTCGATCAGATGGTAACCAACCGTCAGCGCGCTGAAATCGCCAATGCTGCCGGTGCTGCCCTGATGGTCAGGCTGCACTGCGATTCCGGCAAAGGCGCCGGCTGTACGGTTTATTACCCCGATCGACAGGGCACGGTCGATGGCGTAACCGGCCCGGCCCAGAAAGTTATTGATAAAAGCCGCACCGCAGCCGAAGCAATGCAGAAAGGCCTTGCAGAAATCCTCAAGCAGCACCTGCATCTTAACCCGATCAAAACCGATTCTGTCACCTACGTCGGCTCAAAACAGGGCGCATTGACCGGCTC
>DAOQWI010000231.1:0-4114 GCA_035342015.1 Candidatus Ozemibacteraceae bacterium
GATCGGTCAGGTTTTCGACATTCAGATAAATTGCCAGATCTTTGGTGGCCTGCTGTCTGATGTTGAGATCGAACATGGTTGAGGCATCGACTTTCGGGTAAGTGGCGCCGATCGCTTCAGTTTCACCCTGGTGTGACATGGTCAGCATGGCGCTGAGCTTGTTGTAGCTGTAGGTAGTTCCGGCAACCGCACGAAATTCAGGTTTGCTGACCAGTCTGAGATTGTCGGTTTTGTTTTCAGCCTTGTTGAAGTCGGTGTAGCCGACCCAGGCGGTGAATTTATCGTTGATTCTGCCGTTAACTGAGAGCTCGATTCCCGAAATTTCAGCTTCTTTGATATTCTGAAACTTGTTGTTGGCATCGGCTTCGATGTAATTTTCGATATCTGAATCGAACCAGGCGAGCGATGCCTGCCACTTTTCGTTGAATTTGTGATTCAGTCTGAGTTCGAGATTGTCGATGTCTTCGGCTTTGAGATTGGGGTTCCCTCTGCCGTTGCTGCGGTAGAGTTCCTGCATATTGGGGTTTCTGGTCACCCGGCTGAGACTGAGACTGGCGCTGGTGTTGTCATTGATGGCATAATTCGAACCCAGTGCCCAGGAAAATTCTGCATCGCCTTCATAATCGGTATCAGAACGGCCGGTAACATTCAGATCGAGTTTGTCAGTGGCCTTGATGTTATCGCTGACAAAGTAACCGGTGGTATCGACTTTTTTTCTGGTTCCGGTGTCGAAACCGTGCCCGATATCTTCGATTTCCTGTTTGATGGCTCCGACCGTGACAAAATTGCGATCGTTGGCCTCGATGTTGTAAAGAAGTTCCATCGTGTCCATTTTAACGAGAACATCGCCGTTGGCGTTCAATGTACCGATCTGGAGGTCCTTGTCGTTCGGATACGCCCAGGTTGAAGAGAAGTCTTTGTATTTGGCGTAACGCAGTGTCAGATTGCCGTTGTCGCCAAAGTCTTTTTCGATCGTATAGTCGTATAAAGACATGTTCCATGGTTCGAATCTTTCGTAGAATGACGGGCATGAAATGGAACCCTGGTTTTCAAGAATCGTTGCTTTGAGAGTCCAGTCGTTTTCAAGTTCGAGCTTGCCGCGATAGAGAAAGGAGTTACTGTCGTTGCGGTTGTTGATAGTGCCGAGGTTGACCGATGATTTTGGGTTGGTTTTATTGGCGGCATCGTTGAAGTTGTTGAAATCTTTAAAGCGTCTGTCACCATCGTATTCATCCATGAACAGGGCGAACAGATGCTCGCTTTTTTCTGAAACATGACCGTAGATGTATTCCTGGTGTCTTTTGCCATCACCGCCAATTTCCTGGGTTATGGTTAAGTCTTCGAGGTCTCTGGCGGTCGGCAGCACGAAATTGACGGCACCGGCAACGCTGTTGGCGCCATAAACCAGCCCGGCCCCGCCGGGAACGACGGTAATTTTCTGCAGGCGGCTCATCGGAAACCCGGAAAGCGGTGAAGTTCCGTTCCAGCCGGTGTTGATCGGGCAGCCGTCGAGGGTTATCGCCATATATTTGCCACCAAAGCCGCGATATGAAGGGGTTATTGTCGCTCCGCGCAGGCCGCCATCGAAGACGATTGACGGGTTATGTGAATGCAGCATTTTTATCGGGTTGCGCTGCAGCTTCAGTTCGATGGCCGATGATGCGATTTCATCCTGCGGTCTGGCGATCAATGACTGATAAGTAGCACGTTCGGCATCGATATTCAGGTCAGACAGTTTGTAAGTCTGCTCTTCTGAATAGCCGACGACTGCGCCTGCCATGAAGAAAATCGCTACCAGAGCACGTAATGACAGTGAAAAACTCTTTCTCATGTAAAGCCTCATTTTTGGGAATTCATGTTTTAAGAGATTTTATGCAATTAAATAATACTTGGCAAGATGAAAAATATTTTTACATAATCACAGTAGCTTAAAGTAGTGTTAGGATTCAGTTGTCGAACCCGGTGCCGGCATGGGCAAACGGGCGCCCGTAAAGCATTCTGCAGAAGTTTTCGTGTTCTGCCCTGAGGTCGATGTCGGCAAAGCGTTCGGGGTAGAATTTTTTGGCCAGCCAGAGAATGCCGACCGGTGAATAAGCCGGAAGAAACCAGTTGGTAACCCACGCCTGGCGGTCATCGGCCGGGGTTTTATAGACACGCTTTTCTTTGACGGCGCGCAGGCTTTCCCACCACGAGGCCCGGTAAAAAATGTCGTTTTTGGCATCGTCGATTATCAGGTCGGGGTCGAATGCGAAAAGCAGTTCAGCGCACCCGGCCGAATCGGCAGGGTCGTCGCCTGAATCGAGAAGTCTGCCGCCGGCGAGTCGGATCAGGTTGAGGCCGTAGGTTGCCCGGCTGCCGCGCAGCACCATCTGGTTGCCAGTGGTATTGATCATGGCGACTTTTATTCGCTCCGTTTTCGGAATGTCAGCGGTGCGTGAGGCAACCAGTGCAAGCCGGGCTCTGAAAAAATCCCTGTAACTGTCGGCTTTTGCGGCGCGGCCGGTCATTTTTCCGAGGCTTTCGACTGATTTGAGCCATGCATCGATTGTTCCGAAGCCGGCCTGCAGTCTGATGGTTCGTATACCCTGCTGCTCGAGAGTATTGACCACATTACCCGCTGCAGATTTGTCGTCGGCGGCAATAATAAAGTCGGGGCTGGCGCTGAGAATCGTTTCGATATTTGGAATGCTCGTTTGGCCAGAATCGGCAGCCTTTTCGAATGCCGGTGCCATGCTGCGGTAAAACGGCCCGACTTCACCGTTGTTCAGGGCGGTTGCCTGGCGGGGCAGGCAGACTACCTGCCCGGTAAGGTCGAGAATGAAAAGCAACCCCAGTGATTGCGGATAAAGAAGCGCGATTCTATGCGGCGGGCTGGCAGTTTCGGCCCCGGTTGGGCATGAAAATACCAGCATTAGAATGAGGCAAAACAGCGGTATGAAAAATGCCGGTATTTTTTGAATTTTATGTTTGATTGATGTAGTCGCGATATCTTTCAGCATTTTCCGGCTGTTCCTCTTTCTCTTATTATATGCCCTGGCTTTTCTTCGCATGTGAATGGATGAATGATTGAGCTGGTTCAAAAGATCTGGACCGGCCTGTTCAATGGTCATGTTTAAGAATTGAGAGATTAAACACAACTTAGCGTGTCTGTAAAAATTATGTGCTTATAAAATAGCATAAAGTTTTTCGTCTGTGTTAAAGTAGAAAAAAATAAAACGAGAGTTTGTGATGCGACGCATTGCCGTTTATCTTGTCTGTTTGACTGTTCTGGTGCTTGCTGCAGGCCTGTCACTGAACCTTGGCAACTTTCACATTCCGATTATTCAGGTTTTCAGAATCGTTTCGGCAAAACTTTTTAATACGGCGATGCCTGAAATCGAAAAGTACCAGGATGTCGTGCTGCTGTCGCTCAGATTGCCGCGCATAATCATGGTTCTGTTGATCGGCGCTTCTCTTGGTGTTTCCGGGGCGGTTTCTCAGGGGATTTTCAGAAACCCGCTCGTCAGCCCATTCATTCTCGGCATTTCATCCGGTGCCTCTTTTGGCGCCGGCGTGGCCATGATATTTTTTTCGGGTCTGCCGTTCATGGTTGACCTGGGTGCTGCAATTGGCGGCTTCGGGGCGGTGCTGGCGGCATTTCTGATCGCCCGCAGCCCCGGTGGCTTCACGCCGCGCCTTTCTCTGGTGCTCAGCGGCGTCATTGTCTCGTCTTTTTTCACCTCGATGGTCGGCATTCTCAAATACCTCGCCGACAGCGAATCGCAGCTGCCGGCACTGACTTTCTGGATGATGGGCAGCTTTGCGTCGATCGACTGGGCCAGTCTCGACCCGGTTATCTACATAATTCCGCTGTGCATGCTGCCGATGGTGATCTTTTCGTGGTATCTCAATATTCTTTCGCTGGGTGACCGCGAAGCAATGCTGCTCGGCATGAATGTCGAAAGATGGAAAATGTTTTTCATTCTGCTGGTGGTCGTCGCGATTGGCTCAGGCGTCGCCCGCTGCGGCGTCATCGGCTGGGTCGGGCTCGTCATTCCGCACATCGCCAGAGCGATCAGTGGGCCGAATCACAGAGATGTCGTGCCCCTGTCGGCATTTCTCGGGGCGATTTTTC
>DAOQWI010000232.1:0-4084 GCA_035342015.1 Candidatus Ozemibacteraceae bacterium
GGATTCCAGACAATAAAACGCACCCGGTTGGCAAGAAAGCGCCTGAAAGATGCCATTTTATTTTTCAATTCAGCATCGGGGTTGGCAGAGGCGTCTACTCTGGCAAAGTTTTGCTGCAACAGGGCGTGAAAAAACGTTTCGTCAGAATGAAAGGCTTCGAGCCGGTCGAGCTGTAGATTGAGGCGATCCTGGGCATCAGAGATCGCCTGTCGGCTGACCGAGCCGTAATAACCCGAGAGAACAGACCAGATAAGAAAAACCGGCAGCAGAACCAGCAGAACCAGCAGCATCAGCTGCAGCAGTCTGGTGATCAATTTTCCTGGCTGGGTTTGCAAGTGGTTTATTTCCGTGTTGATTAAATGTTGTTCCTGTTTCAGAACTCTGAGTCAAAAGCTTTGTCCGGGTCTGTCTCTGCATGCGCATCAGGCAGTGACTCACCGACTGTCAGAATATCTTCGGGGAATTTACGTGAGAACTGGCCGCAAAGATAGATTTTTTCTGCCGCCGGAATCTGACTTTGCAGCAGAAGCATCGGGCTCGATGCTGCAATCTGGCTTGAACTGTCGATCTGCAGATATCCGCCACTTTTGAAAGTCGTTTCAAGCCGATAGGAAACATTCAGCAGGCCCAGTTCACTTGAGACAACAGACGGCTTAAGGTTGCCTTTCATTGTAGTTCCGTCAGTTTTAAAAACGAATTCGGCGGTTTTGTCATTTTGCAGAGAAAAAAACCGGGTGGAGCTTCGTGAGAGCGGGTTGGTGCTGATACCAATATTGAAACGCTGTGATCCAGACGCCCAGTCTTTGCAGATTTTTATCGCCAGATCTGTACCCCGGTCATCTGATATTATGGCGGCGCGGTTGCCCGAAACCGGGCTGACCCGGCCCGGAATACCGGCTTCCTTGAAGAACGAGTTGAGCATGAAA
Organism: Candidatus Ozemibacteraceae bacterium; assembly: GCA_035342015.1. Lineage (GTDB taxonomy): Bacteria > Muiribacteriota > Ozemobacteria > Ozemobacterales > Ozemobacteraceae > Rifleibacterium. The sequence goes on from DAOQWI010000232.1 coordinate 927, forward strand.
GCGGCAGAGGCCGCAGAAACAGCTTTAAGTGGTTCAGAAAATACAGGTTTGCCTGGTTTCAGCTGCATATCTTTGATCGCCCGTCGATTACCGACAAAGGTTATACCGTCTTCTTCGTGCAGGGCGCCGGCAGCCATGGCGATGATCCTGAGAAACATTTCACGATCGAGAGTTTCGTCAAAGCAGAACGCCGAAATTCTGCCGGAAATACTGCTGTCACATATCAGTCTGATAGCCTGCTGCCTGGCAAGGTCGTCAAGTGTTGACGACATGTCGGCATTCTTGAGTATCAGGGGTTTTTCGAGAGGCTCGGCAGTTGAATGCGGAATTTCTGTATAATGCCGCAGTGACTGGTCTTCTTCAGCCTGTCTTTCATCGGAAAGAGTGGTCGAGATACTTTTGTTATGTTCTGCATTTTCCGGGGTCAGCCGTCCATAAAGCTGAACTGGTGCCATCTGCCAGCCAATCAGCCATTCTGTTCCGGCCAGGTTTATGCGATGTTCTTCTGGCTTCTGGTATTGCAGAAAGATGTTGTCTGATTTCTGCAATCTGGCTTCAGATGCAACAAATTTCTCGCTGAAGGCGAACCTGATTTTACCGTCATCGTTCAGCGACGGGGTTCCGGTGATCGAGATTTTTTCTTTGCCTGTCTCAGAAGCGAAAGAGAGTGAAAAAGGCTGATTGTTTACGCCGTTGAAGGTGCATGAAGCAATGGTTTTGTCAGGGAGACTTTTCAGGTAAAAACTGATCCGAAGTGCGTGAACCGGTGTGTCGAGGGTTTCTTTGAGCTTTTTTATCTCATGGATGCCGGTTATGGGGCCGAATGCGACCATTATCTCAGTCTTTGGCGGAAACCAGAGGCTGACTTCAGGCATTTTCATAAGCTCGATCTGACTGCCGAGTTCAGAAAGGTGCCTGAACTCAAGACTGCTTATGACTATCGACTGGCGATCACTTTCGGGCAAAGAATCTTCGGGCACAATGACCCAGATATTGTCGTTTCTGCGAACTTTCATGCGGTTAATTTTCGCCAGAAGGCTCATGGCCTCTTCGAAATAGACCGTTTCATTAAGTTTGAAATAACCGTTTTTCTGGTCAGGAAAAGCGCAGACGATGTTTATGCGGGCCTTCATGGCGAGGTCGGCAAAGGCGTCGGTCAATAACCAGCCTGAATAATCAGCCTTCATTTCTTTGGCCGCCATGCATGCCGGCAGTATCTGAATAATAAACAAAAGGCTGATGAGCAGGCCGGGCAGTGTGTTGCGGCAGTTTTTTATGAGTTTTTCTGTCATTGATTCTGTCCTCAAAATGAAGATTCGAAGGCATCGTCTGTTTCGCTGCCGCTCTCATCTTCTGCTTCATGTGAAAGATACCGCTGATCGGCAAACTGACTGTCTGACTTTGAGCCCGAAATAAAAAGGGAGGCAGTTGAGCTGCCCTTGAATTCAATTACCGGCCTGGAATCAGATTCTGATAAAGCCGACCAGAACACCAGTCTCAGCTTCAGACCAGATTTAAGTTTGGCATTGGTTTGTATTTTAAGCCCAGGCTCAGCCAGATGTGGCATTCTGACGGGGAGAAGTTCAATTTTGGCGTTCGCGTCTTTGAGCTCGATCTGTCTGTTGCTGGTCCGCCCTGTGTTTATGGCGAATGTTTCAGTAAAATCACCCGTGGCAGACCGCAGCGAAAGTCGGCTGTCGAAAAGCACGGGCGGGCGATCGAGTTCAGACACCAGGCGTATGAGGCTGTCAGTTATCCTTGCAGAACCGGCGAGAATGATTGCATTTATAATCCGGTCAGATGCTACACGACAATTTGCCGGGGCTTCAAGAGCATCAAGGCAGGATTTCAGTATGGCGGCAGTGGCTTCTGAATCAGAATATTGCAACCTTTTTGTAATGTTGTAACCAAATTCAAAGACGTCGACAAACCTTTTTTCAGGCGCGACCATCCAGGTGTTGCCGATTTTTCTGATGCCGCCGCCGACTGAGCGGGCGATACGGTTCATCTGTTCTTCAAAATACAGATCAGGCCCGAAAAAGAAAACCGAAATATTACCGCTCAAGTCTTTGTCTATCGCCAGGTTTCCGCCTTCAGCGGCTGCAATTCTGCCGAGAATTTTTTCAAATGGCTCATTAAGCAGCATCAGATTCATCTGGTTTTCTGAATCAGACTTGGTTGTGACAATGTTCAAGTCGTTGCGGCCAGCGAGATTTCTGTTAATTTTTTTGTAGTTTTTTTCAGGAAATGGTCTTAAAAGGCGGGCGTTCCAGTTTACGGTCACAGCGTTGCCGTTGTTGTTAAGAGTCAGGGAATTCTGTTTCTGAACGCTCCGCCGCAACTGTGAAGCCGTGCTTTTGCCGGCGCCGGAATAATTGTCGCTGGTATTTTCAACCGCCAGGCTGAAAGAGCCTGACGCATCGCAGGCAAATGAAAAAGTTGCGGCGACCGGTTCGCATTCAGGGTCTGCCAGTTCAAGAAAAAAGCTGGTATTTGTAAGCAGATGAAGTGAAATGGAAGCAGCCTGCAGTGAATTGTCAGCGCTAATATCAAGCTGCAACTCGGCCGGAACTGCCGGCTTTTCAAGACTTCGAAAGTATTCTGCCGCAGCGGCTTCCCTGCTGTGTTCTCCGCAAATGATGCCGGCATTGATAGATGGCACCATGAAGGTTAAGGTGTCGGCGCAATCGCTGTCGTTTTTGCGGGCCATGAGACTGTCTATCGGGCCAAAAGATGGATAAAAGAACTTCCAGCCCGGGTAGTTCTGAAAAGTCTGCCGCTCTCTGGCTGTGATCAGCCAGATCGATCCGGTGCGGTCGGCGGTACAGTCTGCGGCTCCGGCGATTGCCCGAAGCTGTTCGATATCGTTCAGTGACTCCGATAGTCTGAAGTCGCTGAGATTGCGGTCCGGCGAATTGACGATCAGGTTCAGTCTCGCTCTGGTGGCTAGAGTGTGCAGCCGAGCCAGAAGGCCATTTCCAGAAAAGCTTTTTGCCTGGGCGGTATTTAATACCAGGCAGAAGAAAGAAAACAGCAGAAAAAGCCTTGAACGGCTGAAAAACAGCATTTAGATTACCCTCGCAAAATTTTGACTCTGACCGGGGAATTATACAAAATTTGGCAGGTTTTGCGGGGCAAAAGTCTGATTTTTTTATTCG
>DAOQWI010000233.1:0-4052 GCA_035342015.1 Candidatus Ozemibacteraceae bacterium
ATTTCCGAGCGGCCAACCAGCTCATCGAGGTTGAGAGTTTCTATCATTGCATGCGCCCCGGTCGCAAGAATTCCGAGACAGATAACAGCCATAATCAGGTATTTCATGCTTTCCCCTTTTTGTTCGTTCGTTTGTCACATCTGCTGACAGGTTTCTGCAATTCACCCGCGTTTGTGATGCCAAAGCATGCGAAAACGCAGTAATGCCATACGGGCAATTCTATACCTGTTCGATGCCGTGGTCTATCGCTCAGACTAATTTTTTCAGGGCTGGCAGATTTTTTCTTTTGAATATGGGTTGTGGACGGCTTATCTTAAAATCAGATAATCTCGTCAGATTTACCGGCAACAGCACCAACCACCGGAAATTCCAGGCCGGCTTCGCGAAGAGCGGCCTTACCACGGCATGTAAGATCAGAAATGTATGTAAAGGCGTCGCGCCCGTCGACCGGGTAAGCTCTGATGCGATACTGAGTTGCCCATGGCATTTCGCGAACGGCAACGCGAACGGGGCGCGAAAACAGCGTATATGGGCTTGCGAGGGCAACATCCCGCAGAATCTGACAAACCACCTCAGCGTCGTGATCAGGGCTCAGGTAAAATAGCGCAGAACATTGCTGCTCACGGCAGCCATCGTTGGAATTCATTACCATACCGTTCCAGATGCAGTTATGTGGAATAGTTACCGCGTCATCATCAGGTGTGACAAGCTTCAGCGCCCTGAGATTGATCGACTGAACTTCGCCGTAAACACCGTTGATAGTTACACGGTCGCCAACACGATATGGCTGCTCATAGACTGCAATTATGCCCGCAATCAGGCTCGATGCAAAATCCTTGAAAGCAAAACCCAGGGCCAGGCCAATGGCACCGAAAAATGCGATAAAATTCTGCATACTCGGCTTGACAATGGTAGGCACAATCATCAAAAGAGCCAGACCAGTTATCATAAGTCTGAAAATTGGTGTCAAAGGCAAAAGATAATAACTGAATCTCGGCGGCAGAATACGTGCCAGCGAAGGAATCAGACGACGGATGAGGCTGCTGAGCAAAATTGCAGCCAGAACCAGAAAAACTATATAAAAAAACGGAATCTGGTCAAAATCACGAAAAATCTGTTCGGGGGCAACGTTTTCTGGTGACATGTTTACATTGCATCCTGCAGATGATCCTGCTCGGCGAGAAAGCGTCTGATGGCAGGGTATCCCTGCCAGCCTGCGCGCCAGACGCTGTTTTCCAGAACGATAATACCAGCCTTCTGCAGCCGGTTCAGGAGGCTGATAAGCTGATCTCTGCCGAAGTTGAGCAGTTCAAAAATTGTTTCAGTCTTGAGTCCATCATGTTGAAGCAGAAAAAGCAACAGAAATGCGCCAGCCTGACCCACTCCTTCTGGCACCTTGGGCAGCTCAATATCTTCAAAGGCTTTTACCCAGATGGTTTTAGCTTTTGCTGTGGCAGTCGCATCACTATCCGCAACTTCACGGGCAATTTCAGCAACGTCTTCGTCAGGTGCGAGACGCAGGCTGTTACGCCAGATGGCCCAGGCAACCAGAGGAATCCCGCGGGATTCGAGGGCCAGCTTCTTGAGAAAAGACGACGGAAATTCGCCCCTGGCACCGGTAATATTATCTGCCGCCTCGACCCGGCCCTTACCGGTTATTTCAGGCGGAAGAACAAAGCTGCCATCGTCAGCCTGTCTGAAAACAGTCGGCCGATGATTCTGCTGCGATTCAAGCCCGCAGAAAAGCTGCTGCAGGTCTTGTGCCTGCAGACTCTGCAGATAAAACACCCGGCCAAAGCTGTCTTGAATATGCATGGCCGAAACGACATAATGCCAAAGCCAGCTGTTACAGCCAATCACACAGCGCGCCCCGGTATTAAACAACTTTTCAACGAGCTTTCTCAGATGTTCGAGGCCATTAAAATGTCGCAGAAAAAATGCTTCGAGCCTGGGTATGATCAGCGGCCCGCCAGAATCCAAAGGCAGGTCGGCCAGCCAGCTGAAATCACGCGTTCTCAAAACCCGGCAATCAGGAGCAGCCAAAACCCGCCATTTTTTCTCTTCGGCCAGAGCCGCAAGTATTTCGCCGAGACCACTGCCATAAGGGGCCACCATCACCCTTGAGTTCCCGTCAGGTGAATCATCCTCAAGCCATTGCAGCAGGTTCTTTTCTATGGCAGCTGCAGCCTGCAACCATGAAGGAAATGGTGCCAGCCAGTCAATAAGAGATCCGGGCGCATTTTTAAGCTCGCTTTGCACCGCCTCGTGACCAATTTCAGCGTCTTCTTTATTCATGCCCGGGAACAGCTTCTGAAAAAATGACCGGGCCTTACGAGAGGCGGGTTCGGCCGGGAGCTCAAATTTTTGAGGTTGAACGAAGTTCCAGATAGTTTTGCGGGGTTCCTCTGACAATACTGGTTATCTCCCGGGATTTTGGCCTGCTGATAATCAAGGCTAAAATTTTCATTCACTCTGCGGCTGCAATAAATTTATCACAGATAATCAAATAAATCTGGCACCCTGGATCATTTTCTTTAATCCGGGGCTGAAGGCACTGCCTGGCTCATGGAACTGGTGCCAGGCCAAGAGATGCCAGGCGTTTCAGGTAGGCGAGGCGGCGGGTGACATAGGCCGTGCGGTTTTCGCCGAACGGAACGTATTCTGAGACCTGGTAGCCGGAACTGGCCATCTGGTCTTTGGTGGCATCAGCAAGCCCCTTGAGAAAGCCAAAGCACACCTGTTCGCGGTTGTGAGTGCCGAGTCTGGCGGTCATGGCCTTCAGCAACAGCGGATCATGGGTGCCGACATCGAATGCCAGGCCTGAGGCGAGTAGTTTTTCGAACAGGGCCAGAAACATCTGCTGAATACGCGCGAAATCGTCAGTATCGCCTTTGTAGGCGCCCTTCACCAGGCGTATTTTCAGTCCGGCAGCCAGGCTGTCAGCAAGATCCTGCGGTGTGCGATCTAGGTAAGCCTGTAAAGCCAGAACCGTTTTAAAGCCATGACAGGCGGCATTCTGCGCCATTTCACAAACCTGCGGCACCGACGGGGTACCCTCGATGTCGATTTCGACGACAACGCCGGCAGAGGCGGCAGACTTAAGAATTTCTTCAAGATGTTTTTCGGCGAGGTCGCGCGCGAAAGTAAGGCCAAGAGCAGAAAGCTTTATCGCCAGAGAGGCATCGACGGCCTTTTCCCCGATACGGATGAGGGCATTGAGATAGCTGGCTGCATTTACGTCAGTCTGCGCAGCATTTTTGGCATATTCTCCAAGCGGGTCTAAGGCGACTGTTATGCCAGAGCGCCGACGGTGGCCGGCCCATTCAATGGCAGCGTCCAGATCGGGCAATGCCCAGCGGCAGTCATCGGTTAAATGGTTCATTTGAAGACCTCTCGTTATTCTGTCATGTAATTCTACCACAGGTGAAATTGCCCGTGCAGCTGTTTACACAGTTTGCTGCAAGGTATGTTTTAGAGGCTTGCACGGCGCGGGTGTGGTCTGATAAGCTGGGGCTGATGAAAAAGCTGTTTTTGCTGTTACTGATGGGAATTGCTGCGGTGAACGTCGCGTCGGCGCTGGAAACTGAAGAAAAGCCGTTTCCGCCGCTACATGTGCGCAAGGTGGCGATTGGTGATGTCTTTACGCCGTTCGAATTTGTCGACCTCGATGGCAAAACCTGGACAAACCGGCCATACATAAGAAAAGCGATGCTGATTCTCACGGGCAGTTGGGCATTACGGCACGATCTGCGCAAATGGGCCGACCATATCAGCCTGCGCTATCTGTTTGCCGCTGATACGATCTGGGTTTATAACCCGAGCGGCACCGAGTTTGCCGATCATCGGCAGCGCATCGAAGATAAATTCAAAGATTTCAAAACTGCAGTGCCGGTGGTAATCGACGTACATTCACTTATCGGGCGCAGTCTGCGCATCGACTATGATATTCCGACGATTATCGGCATCGACCGTTTCAACCGCCTGGCTTTCTGCCACGAATCGCCCTTCAACCGCATGGGTCAAGACAAACTCTACGCCCTGATCCGCACCCG
>DAOQWI010000234.1:0-3991 GCA_035342015.1 Candidatus Ozemibacteraceae bacterium
GCCAGAGAGTCTTTTCTTACGGCTGCAAAAAGCGACAGATCGTCATCGACAATTCGCATAAAATAGTGGGCCTGCGGTGTCGCCTGTTTTAAGCCGTTTTTGAGGCTGTGTTGTCGCAGAACCCCGGCGGCAGTTTCGCGGTCTGGTAGCTCAGCGGTGCTTTTAATCTGATCTTTTCTGGCAAAGCCCAGAATGAATGGCGCGTCTGTCTGGTGCAGATGATTCATGTAATAGAGCAGACCATTGTCAGAAGCGCTTATGGCAGATTGCTCGACCAGAATGACCAGTGTGATGCCTTTGAAGCTTGCGACCCAGCAGCGCGGTTTTTTGCCAGAACTGTCAGTCGCCATCAGCAGGTTATTGCTCTCTGAGAGGTTTTCTTTAAGATCTTCGATTACCAGCTGCGGGCCAAAAATCTTTCTGAGATTCGTCACCTCGTAGTCAGAAGGCTCGTAATGTTTGCCTCTCGGCGCAAACACCTCTCTGATCGAACGCACGGCAGCCGGCCAGTCTCCTTCTATTCCCATCGGATCTGTCGAACCGGCCAGCAGACGGTTTGCGGCATCCCAGACCAGATAATCAAAATTACCGGCAAGTCGTTGATGATAATCTTTGATCACCTCTGCCGGCTTACCGGCGGTCATCTCGACGAACGCACGCCGGAAGGTTCTGGCCATGAATTCTTCGCTGTTGGCATGGGTGGCAAAGCTGGCCAGAGCTTCTTCGACCTTCTGCTCGACTGAAAGCAGGCGGTCTTCGTATCTGAGTTGATCGATGTGGCTCATCCCCGCGTAAAACACCAGTAACGGAATCAGCAGAAATACCAGGGTCTGCACTATCCAGATAACCATTTTCCTGAGGTTTGTTTTCATTCTATTCTGATGTCTCCGCGGCATACCTTATCAATACAATGGTTATGTCGTCTTCCACCTTTTCCGACCAGGCCAGGTTGGCCTGATAGAGGTTGTGGTAATACTGCTGAATATCATGGTGCCAGGCTTGTCGCGCCAGTTCGAGCAGGCGCGCCGGGCCATATTCAGCTCCTTGCGCGTTTCGGGCTTCCAGCATGCCATCACTGTAGAGAATAAGTGTGTCGCCAGGCTCGATGGCAAGGTCACTGTTACTGTAGCGGGCCCGCCGCGAGATGCCGACCGGCGAACCCACGATCTCGGCAAAGGTCGAAGCCCGGCCTGCTTCAGACACAATTATCGGGTAACAATGGCCGGCGTTGGCAAAGCGGCATGCTCCGGTCTTCTCGTCGATTACCAGATACTGACAGGTCATCATGCGCTTGAAATTGTCGCTTTTGAGTTTGAACAATACATCATGCAGCGAAGTCAGCAGGCGGGAAGGATCGCTGAGGCTTTCGCGGTCGATCGTGACGATTGCTTTGGCCATGGCCATGATCAGCGCAGCCGGAATTCCGTGGCCGGCGACATCACCCATGAAAACACCGGTCAGTCCGGGTTCCGGTTGGCAGTAATCGAAGTAGTCGCCGCCCATTTTAGTCATCGAAACACTGCGCGCAAAAATTTCGACCCGGCCGCTTTGATAATGCGCTTCAGGCAGCAGGGTTGCCTGCACGATCTTGCCGATCTCGAGTTCGTGCATGCCGGCCATGGTTGAATTAAAAACCCGGCCGAGGTCACCGAATTCATCGGCGCTGTCGATCTGGTTGCGGAAGGCAAAATTGCGTGCTCCTATCTGCTTTACCGCCTCAGCCAGCTGTCTGACCGGCCTGATGAACTGCCGGCTCAACGCCAGAACCACTCCAGATACGATGGCAAGACTGATCAGGCCGAACCATAACAGCTGGATCTGAGCTCTTCTTACAGCCAGTTCTATTTCATCAGCCTCGATGACTATGCCAAGAGACATGTTGTCGAGCTGACGACCGGCCAGAGCGGTGACTATATAGCGCTTTCCCTTGTAATATAAAGCATTTTCACGGGCAGACTGCAGGTTAAAGCCTTTCTGTAAAACTGGTCTGAGGCTGGTATCTGCAACCTGGTGATTTCCCACCAGATTGCCGCTGTGCTGCGACATACAGACGAGCTGGATCTTATTTTTGTCAGTGGTCGTCAGTTCTTCTGACAGATGTCGGGCATAGGCTTCCTGAACGCGGTTGTGCAGCCATGACAGCATCAGCATCGAGTGAAATGAACCCTTGCTTTTGTCGCCGAAAAATCTGAAAAAGCACATTCTGTTCTCGGTTCCGAACGAGAGCTTTTCGATGCGGTCGGCTACGTGCATCATCGATTTGAAGACCGTCATGCCATCGCGCGAAAGAGACTCGGTAGACAGTTCGACGTATCTGGCAGCCCCTGCTCCCCGGGCTGGCTCGCTTTCTATCTCTGGTTTGCGGTTCATATACTGCAGCGCGTAAGCTGAAAAAATCTTCATTACACTCTGCGATTGTGCTTTTCGGGTTCTGCGAAAACCGAGCAGAACTTCACCATCTCTGCCATAGACGTAGGCTTCTTCAGCTTTCAGCTGTTCGATTATTGATTTGAAGTATGGAATGTCATTGCCGTCAGGCACACGACCGACAACCTCGGCAGTATAAGAGGCCATGAGCGTGCGTGTGCGCTCTGCCAGAACATTTTGAAACCTGCGATAGCCGGCATCTGCCTCTTCGAGCAGGCGCTCATTATCGCGATGCACTGAATGCAGCAACGAGCCTTCGAGCTGCTGCAGATACTCATGGCCGATTGTACCAAGAATCAGCAATGGCAGGCCGTTGGCGTAAAGAAACAGCAGCGCGATGCGCGTTCTGATTGAAAAGGTGACTCTTTTCAGGCGCAGGCTGTAACAGTAGAAGAGAAACAGAATTACGGCCGCCGCCATGGCAATTCTGGCAAAAAGTCGAACTTTGATCTGTTCTGGATAGCCGTGTTGCAGGCGGTTGCGGCTGATCCGGCAGTAACCGCGCAGATAGGGGTCGAGCAGTTTGAAGGCAAGCAGCTGGTCTTTGAGTTGGCGATGAGGCAATGACGCGTTTTCGAACTTCCCGAGTTCGAGCAGCAGTATCTGTTCAAATTTGTTTTCGGGTGCAGAAGGTGGCAGGCTTCGCAGGTCGATGAAAGAGGTAATGATGTCGTCGTTGTTGCTGTTCAACTCAGCGATAGCGCTTTCTACACCAATATGACGGTGCTTTTCGAGCGGATTGGCCGCACAGAAAATGGTAAAATCAGCGCGCGCGTCAAACCAGATCAGCGGAAACCGCTGTGGCGCGTCAGACAGGATCATCCGGCCGTGCTCGCCCATCTGAAAAGGATAACGCAGGTGCGCCGGCACGAGAAAACGGCCGAGATAGGCTCTGAACATATTTATGCGCTTTTCTACTACTGGCAGCAGTTCAGGAAAGCCAGGGTATTCACTGCGGCAATGCTCGGCAATTTCACCAAAAAAGCTGTAAAGGTTACTGACAATGTAGCGGTAGCTTTTTTCGTCAGTCAGTGCATCGATCGTTTTCCCGCTGTTATCCCAGACGATGAACTTAAAAAGACCTGGGTAACGGTGTTTGAGCTCTTTGATGCTGAGTTCCAGGCTGCGCAATGGCTGTTTGTGGGCTGTCGCCCGATCGACATGCTTTTTTAAAAGCTTGTGCAGAAAATAAGAAATATCGACATTCTGGCTGAGAAAATCCAGCCGGTTGTCCATCTCGGCGAATATCTGCTGCTGTTCTTTTTCGCTGCGCAGTCGCAGCATGTTTTCGACCAGCAGGTTGAGCAGAAACATTGGTACCAGCACAAAACAGACCAACCCGCCGATCCAGGTAAGCGCCCGGTACCTGTTGAATATATTTCTTTCCTGTCTCTCGCCCATTTGTCTATTTTATCATATCACTTATAATCGTAATCGTAATCGTAATCGTTCTCGTCTGTCCCAAGGCAAACGCACTAAAACTTCAAAAGTGAATGTATTTATGTGTAGAACACCTGAGTTTCATTCTCTAACCCGGGCTCTCGGCGGGATCTCAACGCTCCAG
>DAOQWI010000235.1:0-3963 GCA_035342015.1 Candidatus Ozemibacteraceae bacterium
GCCCGCATCTTGCCAGATACCTTGAGGCAAAGGGCTATGTAAAAGACTTTCAGGAAGCATTTGACAAATATCTGCTGCGCGGCCGCCCGGCTTACGTACCGAAAGATCATGTCGAGCCCGTGACCGGCATCGAAATTATTCATGCCGCCGGCGGTATCGCAGTTCTGGCGCATCCCGGGCTGATCCCCGACTGGGACCGAGTCTGGGATAAAATTCAGAACATGCCGTGGGATGGGATTGAAACCTACTATTCAGAGCATTCGAACAGTGATGTGCGCAAATTTCGGGCAGTTGTGGAAAGTCATAACTGGATTTCCACCGGCGGCAGTGATTATCATGGCGATTACGGCAAGCATGTCGATCGTCTCGGTCAGACGGGATTGTCGCAGGAACAGTTTGTCGAGCTGCTCGACAAGTGTGCGGCGCGCGGCGTCAGCTTTTTCTGATTCCCGGGGCTTCTTCCTGGGTTTCCAGGGGGAGGGTGATGGTGAAGGTTGTTCCCTCGCCGACTTTGCTGGTAACCATGATGGCCCCTTTGAACAATTGAACGATGCGGTGTGATACGGCCAGGCCAAGGCCGGTGCCGTGCCAGTCACGTTTGGTGGTAAAAAACGGGTCGAAAATCTGGTCGAGCTGGTCTTCAGGAATGCCGCAACCAGAATCGCTCACCTTGATGACCGCCGAGGGAACCGGCGTTTCAATCTTGGCCAGTTCAACTGTAATCTGCCCGGCACCGGTGATTGCCTGCGAAGAATTCAGCAGCAGGTTAACCAGAAGCTGTTGAAACTGGTTTTTGCTGCCGCGCAGGCTGCAGCCCGGGTTGGCATGCAGAAACTGAATCTCGATTTTGTCATTTTCTCTCTGGTAGCGAAGAAGCTTGAGTGTTTCTTCGATCAGCGGCACGAGATCGAAATGGTTGCCTTCAAAGCGTTCCTGGCGCGAGAAAACCCGCAGGTCATCGATGATGCGGGTTATGCGGCTGATGTTGGTCAGGATCAGGTCGAAAATTTCGCGGCGCTTGGTTTCGTCAGGGCCGGCTTTCTGCAGAATCTGAACAGCATTTGAGATGCCGGTGAGCGGGTTGTTTATCTCATGAGCGATGCCGGCTGTCAGAATGCCGAGCGCATTGATTTTTTCGGTTCTGGCGAGAACCTTTTCCATGTTGTGTTTTTCGGTGACGTCGCGCAGCACGACCTGAACCAGCGGCTTACGTGCATCAGAAAGTTCGGTTGGTATGCCGCGGATTTCAAGAACTGACGGAAATCCGCGCGGAAAACCGGTAATCATGGTGCGGGTGACAATCAGTCTTGTTTCGTAGACTTTGGCGGTCAGGCGCCCGATTTCGCCGAAAATCGGGGAGGTGGCACTCAGGGATTTGATGCTCATCCCCGGTTCGATCGCGATATCTTTTACCGGCACAAGAGTGCTGAAGCGCGAGTTGACGAAAACCAGCTTCGACTGATCTGAAAACAGCATGATCCCGTCGGGTGAGTTCTCGATGAGCTGACGATAGCGCCTTTCAGAAATTTCGAGGTCGCGGGCGAGATTGTCGATGCGCAGGTGCGCTTCAATACGCGCCAGAAGTTCGCTGCTCGAGAACGGTTTGACGATGAAGTCGTTGGCGCCGGCTTCAAAACCTTCGAGTTTTTCTTCAAGACTGCCCTTGGCAGTGATAAAAACGACCCTCAGGGTGCGCATGTCGGCATCGGCGCGAATGCGCCGGCAGACTTCGAGCCCGTTGAGCTTGGGCATCATGATGTCGAGCAGCAGAAGGTTCGGCTTGAACTGTCTGATTTTTTCGAGGCCGTCGAGACCGTCAAAGGCCTGGCAGACCTCGTAGCCTGAAAGGGTCAGGGTTTCCTGGAGATAATCGCTGATGTCCGGTTCGTCTTCAATGATGAGAATCCGGTTGAGATTATCGCCTGACGCTGACTGGTTCACTTCTTTACTGACCTCGGACGAATACGCTCAGGGTTTCCATGTGGAAAGTGCCCGGGAAAAGATCGAATGAATAAACGCTGTCGAGTTTGTAGCCCATCTGCTTGATCGCCTTGGCATCACGCCTGAAGGTCATCGGGTTACATGACAGGTAGGTGATCAGCCGCGGTTTGATTCCCGAAAGCCCGCGCAACACCCGATGCGAAATGCCGGTGCGGGGTGGGTTCATGTGCAGGGCGGCGATGACGCCCTTGGTGATCGGAGTGTTGAAAATGGTTTCAGCCTTGCGGCAGAGAAAGCGGCTTTTTGATGAGGTGCGCGTTTTCTGGTAGGCGAGGGCATCCTGGTATGAGGAAATGTTGCACTCGACGCCGTGTACTTCTTCAAAGAGATTTTCGAGCAGAAAGGTCTGGGTGCCGCAGCCGCAGTAAAGGTCGATAAACTTCCCCTTGTGCTGTGAAGCCTGGTAGATCGACATCAGAGTATGAAGAATCGCTTCGGCTCCTTCGAGATTGTTCTGGAAAAAAGAATTTGGTGATATTCTCCAGTTGCGGCCCATAAAAGAGAATGGTTCCTTTTCGCGAACCAGGGTGAGATGATTTCCCATTTCTGAATGGGCTTCGAGCCGGCTCAGACTATCGGTCTGATCGAAAAAGGCCTGCATGCTTTCAAGTGTTTTCTGCCCCGGCGCACCTTTGAGATGAAAAGCGCAGTGTTGCTGAGGTGACAGGGTTCTGATGATAACAGTATTGATATTCTCGGCGAGCTCACGGTTCTCGGGGCGGTTGAGATGTTCTTCGAGCCGGTCGTAAACTTCGAGGTTGGGTCGGCACTGAACGATGCAGCCCTTCATTGAAACGACGTCGTGCGAACGGTATTTATAGTTGCCGAGAATTACCTGGTCGCCGTTGATAGCGACTTTTAATTCCATTTTGTTGCGGTAGCCGGTCATCGGCAGAGGTTCCATCGGGTAGATATGTTCCGGCTGCAGGGGCTTGAGAATGAAGCGCAGTGCTTCTTCCTTCTCGTGGCGCTGGGTTTCCGGCAGAATGTGCAGCCAGTGGCAGCCGCCGCATTCCGGAAAGTTGGGGCATGGCGACTTGCGCCTTTTACCTGATTCTTCAACAATATTTTCGATTTCGCCGCGACGGTAATCAGTTTTATCTTCGGTGATTTTTATGTCGAGTCGATCGCCCGGTGCACCGTAGGGTACAAAGACCACCTTGCCGTCTTCTGTATGCCCGAGTGAATCGATTCCATAGGTCATGCGTTCAATTAAAACATTTTCCATGCGCGTTCCTCTTTGTTGGTTAAAGCTGCCTGGCAGCGGGTCTGCAGTATGGCGTCGCAGACTGAAAGGCATTCAACAGCACATTTCCGTTGAGCCGGGCCCAAAATACCGCATTTGCTCAATAAATGTCAACAATTAGATTTTTTTGCCGGGGCTTTTTATCTTTTGCTTTGCCGGCGGAAATGTGTTACAATTAGCGCCGTATGCTCGACTAGGGTTGTACCTCAACGCAGGCAATTCTTGGTCTTGCAACTAATTATAAGGAGATTTGCCATGTCTGTTACCAAAGACGCAAAAACCAAGGTTATCGAAACTTACAAACTGTCTGACAAAGACACCGGCTCACCTGAAGTTCAGGTCGCCCTGCTCACCGAAAGAATCAACAATCTTTCTGCCCACTTCGAAAAAAACCCGAAGGATCACCACTCAAGACGCGGTCTGCTCAAGATGATCGGCGCCCGCAAACGCCATCTGGCCTATCTGAAGAACAAAAACAACGAACGTTATCTCTCTCTCATTCAGAAACTCGGCCTGCGCCGCTAAGGGGAAGTAATGCAGAAATTTGAAATCGTAGCTTGTGACCTGCAGTCACAGACTGTAACCTTTGAAACCGGCGCACTCGCCGGTCAGGCATCCGGGGCCGCCGTGGTCCGCTGTGGCGATTCAGTGGTTTTTGCCGCCGTCGTCGCCAGCAAAGAGCCAAAAGAAGGAACAGACTTCCTGCCGCTCACCGT
>DAOQWI010000236.1:0-3961 GCA_035342015.1 Candidatus Ozemibacteraceae bacterium
GCTTTGCCTTAAGGTATTTGAGGGCCAGACCGCCCCAGCCGGCAACCTTTTTGTCGGCAGAATTTTTGCTGACTTCGGTGAACAACTGTTCGGCTTTTTTCGCATCAATGGCCAGGCGGTCGAGCGCCGAAGCCATTTCATACTGTAGAAGAGCTCTGTGATTCGACTGCGGCCTTGCTTCAAGATACTTCTCGATGGTGGCCACGATTTGGGTGACTTCTGTCTTTGAGCTGGTGCGCTTAAGGGTCTCTACCAGAGGCTTGATCTCTGCTGGCAAAGCAGCAATGAGTGTCGCCATGCTTCTTTCAGAATCGGACCTGCCAGCCTCTTCAGAATCATCGACGGCTGTAGACAGGGAATCCAGGTCAGAAATCTGACTGTCTGACCCCTGATCAGACGTATCTGCAGCTGAACTTTTATTGAGAAAAGCTTCGTAAGCAGATCTGGCACTGCGATATTCAGAGAGAGCCGCGTCGATTTCGGATTTGCTGAGGTTGGCCGAAACAGCGTTCTGATATTTTTTATAGGCAGAGACATAGCTCTGATAAGCAGAATCGAGCGAACCGGCCCACAGCTGAACCGACGAAAAGATCAGAAGCAGACAAATCACTACTGACAGACGGTTATTTTTCATATTTTGTTATTCCTTATCTGTACAATCATATTAATTACCAGGCCATCTGTCCAGATAGTGACGCAGGATAGCAGTAAAATACCACGCAAAAAAAGCACCGCGACCACACTGGGGCCACGGTGCTGAGGGCAATGCGACAATTATGTTTAAGCAGCCTGAGCTTCGGCGGGCTTATTACCTGATTCAGTCTCTTTCTTTTCGATCACCAGTATCTGAGCTTTTTTCACGAAGCCGAGAAAACCGTCTTTAATCGAGTCCTGCGGCGGCTTTGGCTGGTAATGGTAGAGCCACATTTTCGCCTTGGTCTTTTCGGGCAGGCCGTTGAGGTCATCGTAATGGGCGTGAACCCCAGATTTGAACGGTGCAGTTTCACAGTCATGCAGAATCAGATCGGCCTGATCGTAGAATTTGCGCATCTGGTAAGGTGCGAACTGAGTGTCGGTGGTCAGAAAGACGCGATGGTCAGAACCGATTTCCTGAATCATCAGACCGTAGCTGTGCTGAATCTGCATGCCACTGACGACATGCACGGTCTGTACCGGTGTAAAGCGGATGTTTTCCCAGACAAACGAGTTGTTGATGCGCACCGGGTGGCATTCGAAGTAGTCGGTAAGGTTCGCGATCTTCCCTTCGAGGGTTTCAAGGCCGCCGCGCAGGCTTTTGTTCCACAGATCAGACATCAGTGACTGAATACCGAACAGCTTGGGTCTAGGAAAGGCGGGGTTGAAGTAGGTCACCAGGGCCAGCCACTCGAGCGAGCCAATGTGGTCGGCATGCAGATGCGAGATGTAGACGCCGTCAATCTCTTTGCCGAGATTGCTGTTGTTGATACCGAGCTCTTCAAGGGCGAACTGAGCGTGGGTACCGCAGTCGATCAGCAGCTTCTTGCCTGAGGGGGCAATGACGAGAGCGTTGGACTGGTAGTATTCGCGGGTAGTAAAGGCGCTTCCGACGCCGATGAACTGAATCTTGTACATGATGGACTCCTTTCATGTTTGCTGCCAGGCAGCAACAGAAACCTGTTAAAGTGGTTTTGAGGTCAAAAAGACACAGACAAGGTTTCCGGGAGCCGACATCATCGATCAGACCGATCAATGTTAAGCGACAGGCCAGGCCGCTGAGGTTATCAGACTTAGCGTGAGCTGCCGAAAGCTGATCGGGGCGAGCACGATATCGTCACGGTTACACGTGAAACATTAAAGCAACTTGCATGCCAGAGTTGCCGGCGATAAACGCGAATATTGATCAAAACGGCTTTGACGCTATTTTTTCAGCCCACAACAGTTCGTGAAACCATACGGCTGTATCTGGTTCTGCAAAATTTTAAACGCCAGGCACCGCGTCATTTTTGCCGCAGCTGCGACAACCATTTACCGTTAATCTAATCAGCCACCGAGACCGCACAGGATTGTTTCAGCGTTGCGGAAGGCGGTGTAGGCATCTTTATCGAGGGGAAAATCCCAGGTACCTGAGCGATGAATCATCTGCCCGCCGAACCCGGATTTAAAATTATACAGGCCGTAAAACGGGTGATCGGGGGCGACGCCGGGCGAGACACCGCCCATGTCGTATTCGGTGCAGCTACGGGCTCTGGCCTGCCTGATGGCTTCCCAGTGAACGGCGTATGATGCCATATAATTGCGTTTGTTGTTGGCGGAGGCGCCGAACAGAAACAGGGCGGTGTTTTCTGAAATGACCATAATGACACCGGCGAGCAGATCGCTGTTGTGGCTTGCGAGCAGAAATACCACTTCGGTGTTCTGATTATTCTGCTCTATTACCGAGAAAAGGGCATGAAAATGCTCGTAATCACAGACAAGAAATCTGTTGCGACCGGCAGTCTGCAGGTAGAGTTCGTAAAATGCCGGCAAATGCTCGATACTGGCCTGAAAGGTCCGCACGCCTTTGCGTTCGGCGAGCCCGATGTTGTATCTGGTTTTCGGTTTCATGCGCGCCAGAATTGTCTTCTCGTCTGGGGCGATATCGACGATCATGCATGAAGCGACCGTCATGTCATTGACCGACTTGATAAAGTTGTATGAAGAGGTGCCGAAATTCATGCGCATTTCCTGAATTCGGGCTTCAGGAATCGTCGGATGCAGAAAATCATCACCGGCAAAAGGCGACAGCCACGGCAGATCAAAACGGATAAAGGCGGTTTTCGCGTCAAGGTGCGGAATCAGTTTTTCGGCAAGCTCTTCGAGATAGATTCCGTAATTTTCGGGTGGCGGTGCGTATTCCGGACCCTGTGGTATATATGCAGCAATGCGGTTGCCGGCAAAAGGCTGATTCAGCAGCAGAACATCGCTTCTGCCGCCAGCATGGCTAATGTCGAAGGCTCTCGGCTCCCAGCCGATACGCGCCTTGACCTGCCCCCAGAATGTCGTCTGAAAGAGAATACTGGTAGGGAAAAGGTCTTTCAATGCCTTGGGTGCCAGTTTGATTGTCACTACTGCTGCTCCGCGTGGTAGCAGGGCGGCCGCAGAAAGTTGCCAGCCCCGGCGCGCATTTTTCCCTCAGAGGCTTGAGAAAAGCGCGACAAAACCAGGGCTTTTAAACCTGCCAGCCAGCTCTGCTGTTAATGTTGTCTTCAATCGGTCTTTTTTAATTTAGACCATTGTAACACATCTTCACAAATCCGGCAGCCTTAAAACATTGTAAAACCGGCAGGGGTACCATTGACGCTTTTTTAAAGTGTTCTTATAATCAGGATTATGAAAAATCTGATTATTGCCTGCCTTTTAATCATCAGTGTTCTGACAGCCGGCTGCGGTGGTGGCGGTGGCAGCAGCACGAAACCGACAGTGATCGTTACGGCCCCGACCATCAGCGATGTGGCTACTGAGAGCACTTCGACTCACACCGTAGCAACCATTTCAGGCATTGGTTTTGGCTCGCCAGTATCTTCAAGCTATGTAACCTACGACGGCAAACAATACAGCACAAACGACTGGTATGATAACAAGATCGTAGTTACAGTGCCATTCAGCACCGTCGATCCTTTTAAATTCAGAGTTGTGGTTAACAACGTCACTTCTAACCCGCCGCTCAACGCAACAAACAACATGCGCATTTTCAGCATCAGCCCATCGAGCGGCAACCCGGGCACTGACGTTACTATAAGCGGGCAGGGCTTTGGTGCCTCACAGGTTTTAGGCGCTTACTTTGTAACTTTCCACAACCCTTCTCAGCAGTCAGACACCCCTTATCCACAGGCGATTATTTCGAACTGGAACGACACCAGCATTACCTGCAAGGTCCCGACAGACTCAAAACTTTTGCAGTCAGGTTCCGGCCAGGTTGTCGTCACCGTCTGGAAAAGCAGCA
>DAOQWI010000237.1:0-3945 GCA_035342015.1 Candidatus Ozemibacteraceae bacterium
CTGATCAAAAAGCTCAACCGCCGCCCGACGCTCGAAGAGCTTGCCGACGCAGCGATGATGAAACCTAAAGATCTTGGCAAGTTCCTGCGCGACATACCGAATGTCGTATCAATGGATTCAACCCCGGTCGATTCAGAAGAAGACCTGTTTCTGCGCGACGTCATCACCGATTTCGATGCCGACCCGCTCGCCGAAGCCGAAAAGAAGGCCCTCGAACGCGAACTCGAAAAGGTGCTCTCGTCACTTTCTGATCGCGAAAGAATCGTGCTGATGCATCGTTTCGGTCTGCGCGACACCAAATCTTACACGCTTGAAGAAATCGGCAAGCTTCTCGGCGTCACCCGCGAACGTGTGCGCCAGATTGAATCACAGGCACTGGCCAAGCTGCGCAACCCGAGACGCTCACAGAATCTGCAGAACTATCTGACCTGACGGCCCGCAGCAAGGCCTCTGTCACAGCTGAGTGTGCTGCGGGCTCTTAGTCTGCCGAAGGGCTGTCATTTCCGTAGAGTCGTGAGTCAAAATATAAAGGCCTGGATCCCTGCCTGTACCCTCTGGGGCATAAACGCAGGGATGACGTGGAATTGACGTTGTTTGTTCAGTTTGGCCTAATTCTGGCTGCTGCCGATCTTGCGCAGTGGTGTGATTTGCAATCGAACAGGCGTTTAATATGTCCCAGATAAAATCAGGGAACGGGCGAACCCGTTCCCTGTTTCATTTTAGAGAGTCGTCGACCGAATTATTTTTTCGGGCGACCGATGATCATCATATAGCGGTTGAAGTTTTCTCTGGCCGACTTCTTCACATCATCGACAGTCACAGAACTGTAAATGCTCAGGATTTCTTCGAGGAAATCAGGTTTGAGGCCGTTCCAGAGATAGCTGGCCAGCACCGCCGACTGGGCGTCTGATTTTTCGAGGGCGCGGTTGAAATAGGACCGAAGCTTCTGACCAGCGGCCTGAATATTATCGGTCGAGACTTCCATCTGCGGAATTCTGGCAATAATGTCTTCGATGATCTTTTTCGCCGCATCGACTTTGTCAGTGGGCACTACCGCATAGAAAGAGAATACCGACGAGAGCTTGTTGGTAAGATAATAACCCCAGAGCCCGCGGTAGGCGTCGATTTTCTTGAGTTCTTCGGCGATCAGGGCGTTGCTGCTGGCAAACAGCAGGTGACTGAAAACCGAGTTGGCCCCGAAGGTCGAGCGCAGTTCTTCGCGGCTGTTCAAACTCAAAAACTGTTTCATTCTGAAACCAACGGCGATAAAGGCATTTTCACTGCCCTGGATCTCTATTTCCTTAACTTCGGTTTTATCGAGAGGTGAACCCGCCCAGGGGGGGCACTGAGAAGTGACGATGCCCTTGCCGGTCGGAAAGTCAGCAAAGGTATTGCTGATCATTTCGAGGGTCTTGTCGCTGTCGAAGTTGCCGACGGCGGAAATACAGAGATTCGAGGCAACCGCCCATTCACGGTAAAATTTGCTGACCATTTCATAGGTGATCTTGTCGAAATCACTGTGTGAAATGTTTTTAAAGGTCAGATTCATGCCGGGATACATCCCCTCGATGAGGCTGTTAACAACCGCAGTGTGGGGTTTGTTGTTCTCTTCGTCAAAATGCTCAAGCACTTTAGCACGGGTGGTTTTAAAGAATTTTTCTGAGAAATCCGGTCTGATGATGGTATTTTTCAGAAACTCAAGCAGTTCTGGCAACTTCTGTTTCTTGGTTCGGGCTGAGATAATAAGGCTGTCATTGTTGAACACGGCTTCAACACGGGCGGCAATATCGTCGAGACGGTTGTTGAGGCGGCGGTTTTCGTTGTCGTTGATGTAACTGGCAACCATTTCGGCAACCAGGCGGGTCATGCGCCGGTCGTTCGCGTCGGCGGCACAGGCATCGACGCCGAACAGCAGGGTCAGGCCGACGACTTCACTGCCGGCAAAGCTGCGCACAATAGCGCGGGCACCGTTCGGCAGGGTTTTGAGCTTAACCGGGTTTTCTTCAGCCTTCTGATATTTCAGCGGGTAGAAAATACGCACGGCGTAGCGGTCATTGCTGAACATCTGGTGTGCAACCCGCTGCATGTCGGTTGGTGTAACCCGGTCATAGGCAGAGTCGATGCTTTCGGCGATTCTGAAATTACCCATGAGTTCGGCAAAACCGAGATCAAAAACTCTTTCGAGGCGTGATTCACGTTTTTCGAGGTTTTTGAGCTGCATCATTTCGGCAATGCGGCGCATTTCGTTGCCCTTTGGCGGGTTCATGTACAGGTTTGCCAGAGAGCTCAGAAGTGTATTGACCGGCCGGTTAACATTGTCTTCACGACTGGAAAAGCCAATAACGAAAATGCCACGGTCATGCCCCGGAACATAGCGGGCAAAAATGTTCTTCAGTTCCGGGAAATCTTTACGAATGGTATTTTCGAGCCAGGAATTGTTGATATCCTGCATCGAAGCCTGCCAGAGAAAAGCGGCCGGCATATCCGGGTCGTTGTAACCGGGGGCTTCGAAGCCGATGAGAACTTCAGTCTCTTCGATATCGAGAAAGTCGATCACTTCAGTTTTGCGTGATTTTGCCGCAGCGTCAGTCTTTTTCGCTTCAGCAGTCTCAAGCACAGAAGCCTGAAGCGAACCGAACTTCTGCATCGAGGCGGTAAATACATCTGAGGCGGAAACATCGCCGATTACGACAAGAACCGCATTGTTCGGCACAAAAACCGTCTCGGCAAAGGCCTTCAGATCGCTCAGTTCAATTTTTGCCAGCTTTTCTTCGTTGACCGGACCACGACAGTCGACGGCCTGATCAGGGTAGAGGTCTTTCCAGATCATGCGTTCCATGAGGCCGGTCGACTGCGGGAATTTGCGGGCCGAAGCAGCATAGCGCACCGCTTCGTTCTTGGCGGTATCGAAGTCTTTCGCTTCTGGCTTCAGACTAAAGCCGAGGCGGCACAGTGATTCGAGAATCAGGGGCAGCTGGTCGGCATTACCGGTAGCGGCTGCGTAGAACATATCCTGACCGCCGCCGAATTCGTTGAGAATGCCGACCTTTTCGAGACGGGCGTTGAAATCATAGCGGCTTTCGCCGGCAAAACCTGCTGATTCGAGCAGTGAGCGATAGATCCTGCCAAGGCCTGAGTTGCAGTTTTTCTGGTAATAGACGCTTGAGTTGAAGATAAGCCCGGCAGCGGCAACCGGCAGGCTTTTGTCTTCGACGACGATAACGCGCAGGCCGTTCGGCAGCAGCGCCTTTTCGGGCGGCGATTTGACCAGTGCCGGGAGCGTCATGCTCACCAGCGAGAACATTATTGCCAATACCACAATGATGCGATCAGATTTTATAATTTTCATGGCCTCCTCCAAAACTGGTCATGCGAAGATTCTATTTGGAAAGCAGCACGCGGCCGCTCGATTTCTCTTTTACGATGTAACGATAGCTGGCGATGACTACCATCTTATAGTTTTCAGCGCCATAAATCTCTTTGCGGTAGCCGATTTCGTCGGCATACCTGCGCCGCGCCTCTACCAGATACTCTTTGATCTCATTGTTGGGATCGTTGCGCAGATTTCGCAGTTCTTTGTCGTCGAGTTCGATGAACTGGGTGAATTCTTCCTGTTTGTCGGTTGTCACCGTCAGTTCAAGCAGAAAATCCTTGCTTCTGGCTTCGACGGTAACGATAGCCAGCAGAATGGCGACTACTGTCAGCAGAATTCCGAGCTGCAGAAAATGTTTGCTTTTTAACATACGCCCCAAATCTACGCCAAACCCGCCCAATTTGCAACCATAAGAAAAACCCCCGGCCGCAACAGCGACCGGGGGCTTTTTAGTGTGTAAGCTTAATGCGGGCTTCAGCCTGTTAAAAAGAGCTGTTGTATTTATACACAGCAAGTGCATTGCTGTTATTTACATACAACATGCCAAATACACCGTTTCCATCTAGCTTTGC
>DAOQWI010000238.1:0-3903 GCA_035342015.1 Candidatus Ozemibacteraceae bacterium
GGTCTCAGTCTTGTTTATTCTTTTCTTTCTCATCGAATCTCCTTTTAAATTCAGTCGCCTCGACATTGCAAAAGTGAAAAAGCAATTCACAACCACGGACGCGGATATGTTCCTGTTTGGGGCGCCTCCAATGCACGAATCTTCTTCCAAAACGTGGATTCCTTGAGAGTGACAAGAAAGATGCTCTGATGATAATATTTTGCTTGCAGAGACATCACATGGCAACAACATCGACAATATGTTTGTCGGCAGCTGATAATGAGCATGCAAAAGAGGCACGTTAATTCAGGGGGCACGCCATCCTGAAATTTCAAGAGGCGTTTAAATTCGCGTTTACAATTAGCAATCTCTTATTGGCCGCTTGATTAAAGTCCTGCCGCAATGCGAAATAATGGAGGCTCAGACAGACTGCCCGGGCAATGCACTTTATGCCTGGACAAAGTTACAGCGGTGGTCTGAGAAAACTGGCCAGGCTGACAAGTGATGCGGGAGGCGCTTAAGCTTGCAGTCAAGCGAAACCTGGAGCGCTTTTCCCCAGTTTTCATGATGAAATGAGTAAGGAATTCTGCTCATTGAATTCGTGGCAAAAATTGTCTGCGCAAATCCTTGCCGGTACAGGGATTTCTAATTGCTGTTTGTCTTTATGTATTGAGGGTAGAAAAATCCGGCTTGTTCAATTCTTTCTGCGAGTTCGGGGTATTTCTGCTCCAGAAAAGCAAATCTTCCTTTTTTGTAAGGCCTGAGCTGGGCAACTTCAAAAACCAGAGTCGCATGCTGAGAAACCTTGGGATACTTGCTGTTACATAAGGTTTTAAGTCTCACTGTGTCTTTCTGTGAGATACGCGTCTGCATGAAAATTTTAAAAATTTCATCCAGTTGATCACGCTCTTCAGTTCTTTGATTGGGTAAAACATTACATTTTTTGCAAGTGTGCAAAGAGTGGCTTTTTTCAGTAAAAGCCGACTCCGGCCTTGGTTGGCTGCAAATTCTACAGATGTATTCCATGGTTTAAATTCCTGTTTTTATTACTCACGGGCATTTGATTCCTGCTGGAAGCGGAATCATTTTTACAAGTCACGGAAAATTGCTGTTCAGCTGGTAATATAGATATGTTTAGACCTATAGACAACAAAAACGTTTTATGACCATTTAATATGGTCAGCGTAACGGGTCTACACATTGAACCCTCGATACCTTCGAATACAGGACATAAAAAACACAATCACAAAGGGAAGTAAAGGTTTAACGATTCGAGCCCACAGTCAAACCGGAGTCGTTGCGAAAGGAAAAGACAATGAATGCAAAGATTCATCATGAACTGACAGATTTACCCAACATAGGCCGGGAAGTGGCGCGACTTCTTTCTCTTGCTGGCATCAATACTACTGATGAACTTATAAGCGTCGGCGCGGTCGAAGCGGCCGTCAGAATCAAAAACATTCGACCGGATGATCCGCCATGTCGCAGCATGCTTGCCGGGCTGCATGGCGCAATACTTGGGGTGCGCTGGCACACGATACCAAAGCAGGAACGGGAAAAAATCTGGCTGGAATATCTTGCTCGAACTGAAAGCTCATGATCAGATGACGTGAATACAGAATTCTATGATTATGCTCTCTCTATGTGGCCTGACAGAGCATTTAACCGGTCGAAAAAATATCACTTGCGTTCGTGTTTGTTTTGAATACATTCATTATAGCTGGCACCACTTTTCTTTCGGGCGCTTTCGCGTTTGGGTTCTTGTCTGACTCTCAGGTGATGAATCTCTCCGGTTGTGTGTGGTGCCAGCTTTTTATTTCCGGCAATTGTAAAAATCCCCGGCCATAAAGTGGCCGGGGATTTTTCTGCTTCAGCAGTTTTTCAGACGCCAGACAGCGAGGCCCGTCAATTTTCGTTGAGCGCAAAGGTCGCGCGGCGGGCTTCCCCGATCGAGTAAACGACAACCCTGCCGTTTTCGATATCGACCACCTTGAATTTGCCATTCACGACCTGGCCGGGCCTGACGATATGTTCATCATTTTCGAACTGAATTACGGCCTCTCTGACGTTGTCATTACCGCAAATACCGGTAACCGCAAGTTTGAGAGGCGGAATCACCTTCGCGACTTCTTTTTGTGGCACGGGTTCGGGCTGCCGCTCAATTTTAACCGGCTCGATGACCTTTTTTGTGATAAGCGGCCGGAATGGGTCGTGGTCGGCATTTTCACTCTGAAATGCGAAGTTCTGGCAGAGCTGGTCAATAACAGGCATTTCGCTGTTCTGGGTTTCTTCAGCCATGAGAGCGGTCATGGCGCAAAAAATTACGGCTACGGCAACAGATAACCTCAGGGCCCTGGCAAGCTTTTTCATGATGACCTCCTCGCTGGTGTTCTGGAAATTAGAACGCGGGGCGGTACAAACGGGTTTAGATTTTTTAACCGGCTCCGAAACATAGCCAGGACAGCTGAATTTACAGATATGAAAGCAAAGATGACTGCCATAATAATGGCTGGCTTTGAATTGGCGGTTAAAACTGGTAAACTGACCCGACAGGCTGAAATTGCCGGCAGGCATGAAGTCAGCCACGAATGCCGGCGAACCGGGAGAAAAATATGCAAGCAGACGAACAGAACAGGCCAGCGGGCCGCGAGATAACCGACATGGCTGGCCGGCGGGCAACCCTGCCTGCAGTCGTAAAAACCGTTTATTCAGCTTCTCCGTATGGTTTTACCGCTCTCTGCAGCATAGCGCCCGAGATGCTGCCGGGGCTGATTCAGCCTCTGCCGGGCGAGAGTCTGAAGTATCTTCCGGCCTGCCTTCATAAACTGCCGGTAATCGGCATGCTGCCCGACACCGACGGTCTGGCCAAGGCCCGGCCCGATCTCGTGGTCGTCTGGGCCGAAACTAAAAAGCCGTTCCATAAAAAGTCAGAAGATGCTCTAAATGCCCTCAATTTGCCGTTTGTATATGTAACCATGGGCGATCTTGTCGATCTGGCCGACTACCCGGCGGCTTACGATTTTCTTGGCCTTGTGCTTAACCAGAAAGAGCGAACCGACAGACTGGCATCTTACTGCCGGCAGACGCTCAGTGAAGTCGAGGCGGTTTTGCAGCGGGTTCCGGCTGATAAACGCCCGCGAGTCTATTATGCGGAAGGCCGCGATGGCCTGGCCACGGAATTCGACGATTCACTGCACGCGCATCTTCTCAAGCTGGCTGGCGACGTAAACATTCACCGCGGCAACATCAAGACGCATGCAGGCATGGAAAGGGTCAGCATCGAGCAGGTTGCAGCTGCCGGGCCTGACATCATCATCGCTCTCGAACGGGCTTTTTTTGCCGATGTTTTCAAAAACCCGGAGTGGAAGCAGGTAAAGGCAGTCAGCGAACGGCGCGTCTTTCTGATTCCGTCGCTGCCTTTCAACTGGTTCGACCGCCCACCTTCCTTCATGCGCTTCATCGGGCTGAAATGGCTTATGAAATGCCTTTATCCCGAGAATTACCAGATCGACCTGATCGCTGAAATCAGGCATTTTTTCAGTCTTTTTCTGGGCGTCACCATTTCGGCTGCAGAGGCTGCCGAACTCATAAACCAGCCGGTCAGGCATCAAACAAAAGGACTGGCGCCGCATCGTTACCCCGACTCTCTCAAGCCGACAGGCAAGGCCGTCTGAGCCGGTTATCGCGGGTAATTTCTTTGAACATTGCAGGGTTGCGCAGCCACAGCAGCTTACACAGCCAATTCAATCAAGACATAACAGAACAGGTGAGCAAAAATGAGCCTTTCATCCGAAGAACTTAAAAACACACTGAAACAGCACAATGTCGCAGGCATAAGCATCGCGGTACTGCGAGATTTTCACCTTGCATATGCCCAGTGTGAAGGCGTTATCAGCAAAGAATCTGGTGAGCCCCTCTGGCCTG
>DAOQWI010000239.1:0-3893 GCA_035342015.1 Candidatus Ozemibacteraceae bacterium
GCCGAATCGCAAGATTATCAAAGCGCTCCGACAAACCAGGTTCATGAAGAAAAAACAACCACAGAGGCATTACCGGAAGAAGCTGCGGCAAGCAGCAGAGAAACGGCTGCACAGCTTTTTAAGGAACAGCGGGTCACAGAATCCGATCGCCGCGAGTTTCGCTGGTTCGGAATTCTTGGCTGTGCCTTCCTTCTATTATCTTCTGCGGGCCTGACCGTCTGGCAAACAATATACAATGATCGCAACTCCAGTAACTTTTTTGCAGACCGGCTTATACCGCTTCTTTCTATAAATGCCGGCATTCTTCTGATGGCCGGGTTTACCTTGAAAGGCTTTTTTCTGCCCTACTGGCCTATTTTTCTCAGCGCCACTGTCACTGCTTTACTGCTCATTTACGACGGACTGCAAACCTTGAAAAACAGGCAGTCGAATTCAGTTCGAACAGAAAACAGGGGCAGCGACAGTAAATTTGACTGATTCCTCTTTTAGCGCCAAAATTTGCTGAATGATCAGAAACGCCTGCTTCATCCGGCGAAAATAACAGATGTCGCTTCGTTGGCATGCCTAAGCATTACAAAAAACAATTTGGCTTTGCTATTATTTTTGGTAGAATCAATTTCAGCAGACTTGATTCAAATCGATCGGTGAAGTATGGCTATTGAGAGGGCTCTTAATCAGGAAGGCATCACGCCCCGTGGCGAGGCTGTTCCGTTTTTCGATTTTATTGACGAAACTGGTGCTGAAGCCGGACAGCAGTTAGCCAGATACCGTGATTTCTACACCCGCTGCTTCTTCCAGGAAATGGCAGTCGTTGGCATCGTTTTGTCAGTTTTCGCTCTGGCCTATCTTGTTTGCTACCTGACCGGCCTTGAATATGGCAGTTTTCTGCACGGCAGGATTCTTTACGCGATTTTCGTTATGTTCAATGTTTATGCCGCCGGCCAGTGTTTTTACAGCTGGGCAGTTCTAAGAAACAAAAGCGTGGCTCGCGATCACATGTTTTTCTGGGCGGCGGCCTTTACCGGCGCGGCGATCGGCAATTCGATAGATTTTGCCATCTGGGCCGGCGAAATGGGACCATTCAAGCAGAACATGCTCACCAACCTGATATTTGTTTTCTCTCTGATTCTTTCTTTTCCGGGCATGTATTTTCTGGCCCAGGTCTGCCAGGTAAAAATAACCAGACAGCCGGTAATGTATTTTCTGCCGCTTGCCATAACTTTTGCGGTAATTCCGACCTACATGAACTACGAAATCATCAGAAGCATTCTTGATGCCGGTAATATTATGAATATCAGCCGGATTCCAAACATCAAGGAGTTTCTTTTCGGCATTTTTTACGCGCTGGTGGGCGGCTATCTCTCCTCTTTGAGCCTTTTTATCTGGCAAACCGGAAAAGGCCGGCTCGTTCATTCTGCCCGCCTGATCGCGGTTGGCACCGTAATTTTCAGCTTCGGCTGCGCCGTTTATGCTGGCCTGTTCCCTTCGATTCCTCTGCTCGACATCCCCGGAAATCCGGTGCATGTTCCGATTGCCCTGGGCTACGTTCTCGTGGCGCTTGGTCTTCGCCGAACCGAGAATACGATAAAGTTTCTCATGAACCCGGAGTCAGACAGACTGCCGCCGGTTACGACACTTGTCGAAATTTTTGGCGAAACCGAAGGCCTGGCTGTTTATAAACGTCTGGAGAGCAGCATCAGAGCTGCCATGCTTGAATTGTCAAAGTCGCGCGAAGAAACCCAGCTGAAAAAAGAAGAAATCAGTCAGCTCGAACAGGAAATAAGCCTCAGAAAAAAAACCGAAAATGAGCTGGTTATTGCAAAAAACCGCGCCGAAGAGGCCAGTCGCGCCAAATCAGAATTTCTCACAATGGTAAGCCATGAGTTGAAAACTCCCCTTACCGTTATCAGAGGCTACAGCGCTCTGTTAAAGAACAAAACTCTTGAAAAACTGGTCGAATCGCAAAAAATTACCGGTGTCGCCTGTGAGATCGAAGAAAATTCAAAGCATCTTGAAAAAATGGTGAATGACCTGCTTGAATTCTCAAGACTCGAAAGCGGCAGTCTGAAATATGAAAAAGAGATCTTCACCCTTGCCGAACCCCTCAATTTTATAAGATCTATCAGTGCTGCACATCAGCAAACCAGCGAATGCCGGTATACCGAAATCATACCCGATGAATCGGTCAAAATCGAAGCAAGCCGACAGGCTGTCGAACAGATCATCGCCAACCTTCTGGTAAATGCCTTCAAGTTCTGTGACAGAACCAGCGTGACTCTTGAGCTGAAAAAAGAGAACCACAACCTTGTAATAGCCGTCTCAGACAAGGGCATCGGCATCCCTGATGACCTTCAGGAAAAAATCTTCGAAGCTTTTTACCAGGTCAGCCTCGGTACCAAAAGAAAATTTGGCGGCATTGGCCTCGGGCTGAGCATTGTAAAAAAACTTGTGGATGGGCTGAATGGGAAAATCAGTCTTAAGAGCGCATCGGGTCAGGGCAGCCGCTTCGAAGTCGTGCTCCCGGTTGTGGTAGACTGAAAAATGCTCAGATGGAACTTTGACAACAGCTATGCCCGTCTGCCCGAAGGCTTTTATCAGCAAATCGAGCCGGTGCCGGTCAAAGCCCCCAGGCCATGCATTTTCAACACCAGACTGGCGAAAGAGTTGTGGCTTACAACCGAACCGGTGCCGTCTGAAACCGATCTGGCAATTCTTGCCGGCAACGCTGTCCCGGAAGGAGCCGCACCGCTGGCCCAGGCCTACGCCGGCCATCAGTTCGGCAATTTTGTCATGCTTGGCGATGGCCGGGCCATCGTTCTTGGCGAGCACTGCCCCCCCGATGGCAGGCGTTTCGACATACAGCTCAAAGGCTCAGGTCAGACACGCTATTCGCGCCGTGGTGATGGCCGGGCCGCTCTCGGGCCAATGTTGCGCGAATACATAATCAGCGAAGCAATGGCGGCGCTTGGCATACCCACAACGCGCAGCCTCGCCGTCGTCGAAACCGGCGAAACGGTACATCGCGAAAGACCTTTGCCCGGCGCGGTTCTGACCCGCGTCGCCGCCAGCCACATCAGAGTCGGCACTTTTCAGTATGCCGCCGCCTGTGAAAATCCTGAACTGCTGCGAACCATTGCTGACTACACAATCACAAGGCATTTTCCCGAATGCATGGATTGTGAGAATCCCTATTTGAGCTTCTACCAGAGAGTGATCGATCTTCAGGCAGGCCTGATCGCAAGATGGATGAACGTCGGGTTCATTCATGGCGTCATGAACTCCGATAACATGGCCATTTCAGGTGAAACCATCGATTATGGCCCCTGCGCTTTCATGAACGTCTTCAACCCGCTTACGGTGTTCAGTTCAATAGATTATCAGGGCCGCTACGCCTACGGAAACCAGCCAATCATGGCCCAGTGGAACCTGGCGCGGCTTGCAGAGGCCCTTCTGCCACTGCTGCACCCTGAACCGGCGCAGGCACTGAAACTGGCGCACGCGGCCATCGACTCGTTTCCGAAAATTTACCTGAATCACTGGCTGCGGGGCATGCGACAAAAGCTCGGCTTCAATCACCCGCTCGAGAATGATTCTGCCCTGTTCGAAGACCTGTTGAAACTGATGCGCGCGCACCGACTCGATTTTACCAACACTTTCAGAATGCTTTCACACGCAGTAGTTCATACCTACCCGCCCGAACAGCTGCCGCATTCAGAAGATGCTTCCGCCTGGTATCTGGCCTGGCAGGTCAGGCTCGAAAGAGAGCAGGCGATCGACCCCGACTGGAACCCGGAAAAGGCACAGGCACTGATGCTGGCAACCAACCCGGCATATATTCCGCGCAATCACAGGGTAGAAGAAGTGCTTGCCGCAATGGTTGAAAAACGCGACCA
>DAOQWI010000240.1:0-3777 GCA_035342015.1 Candidatus Ozemibacteraceae bacterium
CATCGGCACCCTCGAGAACATCGTAGGCCTTTTTCCCATAGGTGATTCGGTCGCCAAAAGACTTGTGCGCCTCTTTCATCGCCTCGGGGTCGTAAGCCCTGACGGTTGCGCCGGCAGCCAGCAGATTCTCGATCAGCACGATCGACGGGGCTTCGCGCATATCGTCGGTATTGGGTTTGAAAGCCAGACCCCAGACCGCGATTGTTTTGCCTGTTAAATTCTCGCCGTATCGGCGCACGAGTTTGTTAAAAAGAACCTTTTTCTGGCGATAATTCACCGCTTCTACCGCTTCGAGAATTTCAAGCTGGTATGAATGCTGCTCGCCGGTTTTTACCAGAGCCTGTACGTCTTTGGGAAAGCATGAGCCGCCGTAACCGGCCCCCGGAAATATAAAAGAATAACCAATTCTGGCATCTGAACCAATACCCTGGCGAACCTGAGCGACATCGACCCCGAGAAGCTCACAAAGATTGGCGATGTCGTTCATGAACGAAATCTTGGTGGCCAGCATGGCGTTGGCGGCATATTTGGTCATCTCTGCCGAGGCCAGATCCATTATTATTATGGGGTGGCCGGTTCTTACGAACGGCGCATACAGTTCTTTCATCAGCTCGCCGGTGCGAACGTCTTCGCAGCCGATAACCACCCGGTCAGGTTTCATGAAATCGTCGATGGCATTGCCCTCTTTAAGAAATTCAGGGTTGCTCACCACATCGAAGGGAATATTCTCACCGCGGGCGGCAAGTTCTTCGCGAATGGCTGCCTTAACCTTCTCGCCAGTGCCAACCGGAACCGTCGATTTATCAACGATGACCTTGTATTCTTTCATGGTGCGCCCGATGCCCCGGGCAACCGCCAGAACATGCCTGAGATCTGCTGACCCGTCTTCGCCCGGCGGGGTGCCAACCGCAATGAACAGCAGCAACGATTTTGCCACAGCATCTTCGAGACTGGTCGTGAAAGAGAGGCGTTCTTCGCCGACATTGCGTTTGACCAGGCCATCGAGACCGGGTTCATAAATCGGAATAATGCCGTCTCTGAGCCCGGCAATCTTCTTTTCGTCAGTGTCAACGCAAATAACATCATTGCCCGATTCCGCAAAGCAGGTTCCTGTAACCAGACCAACATAACCGGTTCCGATCATGGCAATTTTCATTGTTTCAACCTTTCAAACTCAGTCTTGATGCTGCAAATAGAGCATTAATATCTATCATCAGCAGCAGAAAAATCAAGTCTGATGAGCAAAAACGGCCCGACCGGCGAAATTAAAGCCGCTTTTAAAAAGCGCCTGAGATTTTAGTTCAATCAATAATACAGTGTATTCCAGATTGCCTGGCGTTCAGGAAAAATCTGCCAGGCGTTTATGTATGGTTTTATGAAGAAGGGTTCTTCGTCTGGCGATCATTGGTATCGTTTCAAGAATAGCGCAGTGACTGCTGAAACTTTTCAGGAGCTTGTCGAGCATGTTTTGCACTGCCGGGCCAGACAGTTTAACTGCTGACCCTTCGACAAGCCCAGAGACCTACTATTTACGGCGGCGGGGTTTGGTTTTGCGGGCGGGTTTGTAATCAGCGGCTGGCTCTGAAACGCGGTTTTTGTCGTTCGCCAGCTTTTCGATCTGGTCGCGACTCAGGCTGGTGATTTCTGAAATTACTTCGACACTGATACCTTTGCTCAGCATTTTTAGTGCTGTTTGCACCAGGGTTTCTGCGCGGCCCTTTTCTATGCCCTTTTCTATGCCTTTTTCTATACCTTTTTCCATTCCTTTGGCCATCCATTGAGCAGGCCAGGATTTTACGGTTTCTGATAACATTGCATGCACCTCCTGCAAGTCGTGAAATTCTGGTATTGATTTACCAGGGTAGCGGCTTGGCAGTAATACTCTGCCGAGCCAGACAGTAAAGGCACGTCTGAGGCTTAGTTGTTCAGGAGCTTTTAGCCAGTCGATCAGGGTAGCAATTATCTTGCAGACATCTTCAGGTGTCTGTTGGCGCTCTAATTGGAAAAGAACCGAAACCACACTTTTTAGACTTTCAAGCTCGTGGTTTCCATAATAGCCTTCATCGATCAGTAAATAGCGTAATCGTGGCAGATACTGATCAAGACCACGTGGCGCTTTCTCTATCACATCTTTTATGTCAAGAGGAGCATTATCCCAGCGCTTTGAACCATTATATAGCACTATCGGCAGAACAGGCGGCAGTTTCTGGCCTGTTTTGACTGTTTTGGATATTATAAGATCCTGGTAGAGCAGTCCGAGATAGGTCATCATGCGAACGCTCATAAAGTAGTCGATGCCAGATTGAAACTCGATCAGAATGTAAATGTAAAGCTGCTGCTTCCCCCATTTAACAGTCCAGATAACATCGTCGAAACGCTCTTTTAAATCATCTGAAACAAAGGAGTTGTTGTATTTCTTCAGGGTCGAAAAATCTATGAGTTTTATCCAGTCTTCTCTGACAAAATCGCACAGAAGTTCTTTGACCATCTGCGCATGCGAAAACAACAGTTTGTAGCTTTTATCCTTGTCACCCATTGGATTATTATATCTTAGCCGCAGACCTGTAGCAAATAAAAACTGCGCAATCCCTTTTATGCACTAACTTTTTCACTCCAATGAAATCGTGATTCGGCAATAGGTTATTGCAGTTTCTAATTCACGACCACGGAAAACCACACTGCAAAACACTGTAGGCACATTCGCGAGTTAGTTCGGGACACCACCAAATTTCAGGCAGGCCAGTTTAACATGCCGGCAGCCAGCAGATTCTCGATCAGCACGATCGACGGGGCTTCGCGCATATCGTCGGTATTGGGTTTGAAAGCCAGACCCCAGACCGCGATTATGTGTGGTGCCGAAGATCTGCATTTGATAGGAATCCCGGAGCTGGCAGACAATATCGTCAGCCTGATGAGCAAAAACGGCCCGACCGGCGAAATTAAAGCCGCTTTAAAAAAGCGCCTGAGATTTGAGTTCAATCAATAATACAGCGTATTCCAGCTTGCCGGGCGGGAAATACTGATCTGTAGATTAGCACCGGCTAATTTTGGGGCAGGTCAGGAGACACAGATAGATTGCCGTCTGCATTGAAATACTTCACTCGGGGCCGGGGTAAGGGGGCGAATCAGGCAGCCTTTTTTGGCAGGCGAGCTTTGCGCGGTTGGAGGCTGACGACTTTTCTGGTGGTTTCTGCTTCTTTTTCCTGTGATGCCTTGCAGATAGCATCAAGGTCGCCGCCAAGTTTTTGCGCGAGTTCATCGCGCCGTTTGCGAGTTTCTTCGATGATCGGGTCTTTCCACATGTCAGCCCTCCATAAGTTCCTGTGGTGTGCAGATGGTTGTTTTTTTCATAGTGTCCTGACAGGAAAAATTTGCAGACTTTGCTTCAGAAAGTATAGCCCAGTAATTGTTATCAGGCAAGCCGCGCTGTTCTTTTGTTTTGCTCACCTGCCGAGTGGCATCGATTATTTTTGGGTGCGGGATGCGCCGGTCTCAATTTGCTCTATGGCAAAAGTCGTTTTCATTTACCCCGCAAAAGTCTTTGTTGAAAGTTGAAAGCTGGTTTCTAGTGGCTTTAAATTTCTTTTGCCGAGATTTTGCGGGGTTTTCAGCAGGGCTATATTTTGCCGGGGAGGGTAGTTTTCAGGTAGTCGTCGGTTGCTTCGAATATTGGGTCGGTCATATTCAATTGCCGCATCAGGGGAATAACTTTTGTTCTTACACCCATGCCGCGTGAGTCGACATAGCCGTAATCACGTAAAATATCCATGATCAGAG
>DAOQWI010000241.1:0-3756 GCA_035342015.1 Candidatus Ozemibacteraceae bacterium
ACTTCACGGTCGCGAACGCCTTTTCCCACATGCGACTGGTCGCGGCTGACATCGAAATCATCTATTACATGTATGTTCTCGACAACAATGACCGTCTAAAAGGCGTTGTTTCGATACGTGACCTGCTGTCGGCAAACCCCGCCATACCGGTTTCAGAGATCATGGATGACGACATCGTATCGGTCAGGCCAGAAACGCCGCAGGAAGAAGTGGCGACCATTCTCAACAAATACGATTACATGGCGATTCCGGTCGTCAACGATCAACAGCAGATTCTCGGCGTGGTAACCGTAGACGACGTCATGGACGTTATCGAAGAAGAAGCTACCGAAGACATCTTCAAACTGGCCGGTACTTCAGACGAAGAATTGACCTACAGTTCGCCGCTGCAGGCCTGCCGCGCCCGCCTGCCCTGGCTGCTCATCACTCTTGCAACCGGTTTTGTCAGCAGCACGATCATGAAATTTTTCATGAACGAATTCAAAGAAGTTATGGCTCTGGTGTTTTTTATTCCGGTCGTCATGGCAATGGGTGGCAACACCGGCATTCAGTCATCGACACTGGTCATTCGCGGTCTGGCCCTCAACACCTTCACGAGCGGCGACATGTTCAAGCGTCTGCTGCGCGAAATTGCCGCCGGAGCGATGATGGGCCTGGCCTGCGGTCTGGTCGTCGGCATCTGGGCTGAATATCTCATTACCAGCGGAGAAGCAGCACCCGGAACATTCTCGGCAATTTACCTTGCCCTGACCGTCGGACTGGCAATGATGGGCGCCATGACCTTCGCCGCCCTTTTCGGAGCCGTTGTGCCGATCCTCTTCGACCGTTTCAAAATCGACCCGGCCGTTGCTTCGGGGCCATTCGTAACCTCATCGAACGACATTTTCGCCCTGCTGATCTACTACGGCGTCTCGGCCATGCTGCTGTCAATGGCCTGAGAAAGTTTTACAGGCACTCCAGAAATCGAAAGGCCGCCAGCAGATTATATGCCGGCGGCCTTTTTATAGGTCTGAAAATCTTAGATACAATTCAACGAATCAATCGCACCTAAATTACCCGTTAACTTACAAACAGAGCGATACAGATTACTGTTTGGCCGGGGCCTTGTTCAGAGCAGGGTTTGGCAGCATGTAGTCGGTGCGGTCATCGAGTTTGAGGGGCTGTGCCCAGAGATTGTCTTTGAACATGTTTTTGAATTTCTTGCCAAAGATGGCACCGTAGCGGTTTATGTAGTCTTCCTGCTTGTCTTTGCCTTCGAGAAACAGCGAGCCAAGGCTTTCGATCTCGGCAACGGCGCGGCTGACCACCCCGGTGCGCACCAGCGCATACATCGAGATGCCGAAGAAGTGATACCAGGCACCGTAATTGTCGCCCATCTGTACTGAATCGTGGCGCAGGTAGGCCAGTTTCTTCTGAACCGGGTCATTCTCACGGTCGACCCGGTATGGGTCACCGGCCAGCACGTTTTCGGCAGTCAGAAAAGTCAGATAAAGATTGCCCTTGTTGAGAACGTAGCTTTCGGTAAACATGTGATGCAGCTGCATTTTTCCGTCAGGGTAAAGCATGATTCTGGCTTTGAGAGCTTCTTCCTGGCCGGTCACGGCATAGCGTGAGGTCCAGCCGCAGGCGAGCAACAGAAACAGCTTCGATCTGAAAAACAGCGGGCTGGGAAATTCTTTCTGCTTGCGGAAAATATGGCGTCCGAGGCGATGCCAGAAACCATAAATCAGGTAACGCTTCGCTTCTGGCGACCAGCGGTGCTCTTCACCCATGGTCGGCACAATGCGCGGATAATAGCTGAGCATGATCTCGCGGCATTTATTAACCAGGCGATCAACATCGATCGGAACAGTGCGGCCAATCTGATAACCGGCCTTGCCTTTCTCCGCTTCTTCGAGAGCCTTGAGCTCTTTTTCTTTTTCGATCTCAGCCTGCGGGTAAGAACTTTTTACCAGCGCTTCAAGCAGTTTTTGCGGTACCTGATCGAGCTTGCGGATCAGAAAGGCATCGCCCTTCGGATCTTCAAGGCAAAGCCCGGTCTGCTGATAATGGGTTGCCTCATGGGTTTTGATCCATTCTTTGAACTCGCCGGCATTGGCTGGAACCGCGAGAACCACAAGCAATACAAGAGTCTTCAGCAGTCGGCTTCCGTTCATTTTTATGTACCTCATTACAGATATTATTTTTTAATTATAATGATCAGAACGAAATCCGAAAGGTCAGGCAAAAATTTTCTGAACCATGAAAGCTTCGGCAAAGAAGAACCCTGATTCTGAGCCACGCACCTTGGCAACCGCCCGCAGCACTTCTG
Organism: Candidatus Ozemibacteraceae bacterium; assembly: GCA_035342015.1. Classification (GTDB taxonomy): domain Bacteria; phylum Muiribacteriota; class Ozemobacteria; order Ozemobacterales; family Ozemobacteraceae; genus Rifleibacterium. The sequence continues at coordinate 2,312 of DAOQWI010000241.1, forward strand.
GCGAACGCGGGTGTGGATCAGGCCGGGCTTCAGAACGATAGGTCTGCATCGCCCTGATTTTTGCCTCAAGATCAGCCTCACTGATCTCGATGTAGCAGTTCGGTTCCCATTGGGCGGGGCGCAGATAACCGGTACTGCTTGGCACTTCGCCGCACAGCACGGTAACATGGCTGTTCACCGCCGGCCGGGTCGCGACCACCGCGGCGTTGTGGCAGTATTGATGATCGATATTGGTGCAATAACGATGATGCGTGAGAATCAGGTCGGGCTTAATCTGCGCGATAAGGGCTTCGAGCCAGTGAATTGTCTCGAGCAGCGAATGGGTATCCATCTCATTATCAGGAAAATGCCCGAGGTGTATGTTGCCGGGCAACACTCCGAGAACTGCCAGAGCCTTTTCGCAGTCGGCCCGCAGTTCGGCGAGATCTTTTTCGCGCTGAACCGGGTCTGGCTGCATCATGCGCCGGCTGTGAATGCCGGTAGCCGGAATCGCCACATGCAGAACCGCACCGCTGCGGTGCAGCCGCGCCATCAGGCCGCCGGCCGCGAGGGTTTCGTCGTCAGGGTGGGCAAAGAATACCAGAATATTCTGATAACGGCTTATATCGAGCATTTAGCGATGATCCTTTTTCAGCGTAATTTTCACGTCAGCGACAATACTGCCGGACTTGAGAGCCGGACGCGAGAACTCAAGGCGATAACTGCCGTACTCGATAAAAGCCGGCGGGTAATCTTCGGCGTCGAGCATTCTTATGTGGTCGAAAAGCAGCTGCAGACTTGCCATACCTTCGTCAATGCGGCTTTGTTCCGGCTTTCGACGTTTGAATCTGGTTACCTGCCCGCTCTGCGGAATCGGTGCGGGCCGGTTTCGGGCAATCGTTTCGACCATTCCGGCAATGATTCTGGCCGCTCTGATAAAAATTTCTTCGGCCAGACCGTGCAACGGCAGCGGCACTTTCATGTAAACCGGCCCGGCATCGAGTTCGTCGGTCATTTTCAGCGCCGAAATGACTGTTTCCTGATGGCCGGCGGCAATCAGATTCTGTAATGGGCTGCCGCCGCGCCCGTAGGGCACGTCAGTCATGTGAAAGCAGACACATTCGGTGAGCTGCAGAATTTCGTCAGCAACCTTTTCGCTCCAGTGCGGAAAAAAAATCATCGCGGGTTTCAGCTTTTTAACCAGCTCGACTGTTAACTCAGACGGGTCAGAAACAAAATGCCAGCGGCCGGCGAAACCCGGCAAAGCTTCGGCAAAAACTGCCCGGTTCCAGGGTTTGATCGCAGCAACAATAAAAACCTGTTCTTGCATCGCATTTTCTTTTTTTGACATACCAGCATTTTAACCGACTTCAAACAAGTTTTGAAGCGATTTAACAACAAAAGCCAACCAACGCGCGGCAGTTTCGCTGCTTTTAATTTTTGTGGGGGTGGTTTATATTTAAATA
>DAOQWI010000242.1:0-3666 GCA_035342015.1 Candidatus Ozemibacteraceae bacterium
GAATTATACAAAATTTGGCAGGTTTTGCGGGGCAAAAGTCTGATTTTTTTATTCGGCGGAGGAAATGTTAAGAGATGTGCCCGGGTCGGGGGGAGTTAAAAGAAGCTCTGATTATCTCGGCCAGAAATGCCGAACCGGCAGTTCCTGCAGCCAGAACAAGGGCGTCGACAATCGAGATTCTGAACCCGGGCAAGAATTGTTCTTTTGAAGAAACCTGCATCAATATATCCTTTCGCAGTATCCTGCTGTGGTATATTTTATCATGTACCGTTTCGAAAACAACAGACCCGGAATTTGCCACAAGGCAGCCATATTACGCTCGTTCAAGAACAGAAAAGTCATTCATAGGATAGAGGAGAATTACCAATGCTTCGAACCGGCTTTTTGCAGAATACTGCTCTGATGATAATGACCATTGCAATTCTGATTTTCTGCCCATTGGCAGAGGCCGAAGAACAGATTTACCAGTATGGCAAGTTTGCCGCCGGGGCCAAATTTTACCTGTTTGCCGACAAGGTTAACCTGCGGGCGGCCCCCTCGACATCGGGGCGTGTCGTTGGCAACCTTCCGGTTGGCACTGAACTGAAGACACTCGATGAGCCTTACGGAGAATTCTCCATGTCGGGTTTTGCCGCTCCGTGGTACAGGGTACAGTCGGTTTCTCAACCGGAAGTTCAGGGGCATATCTGGGGTGGTCTGCTGTCGCTTGCCTCGATCAATTTCGAAGACTCAGGGAAAAAGCTGACGCTGGTTTCGGGTATTACCGGGTTTGGTGAGTTCAATTTTGCCGGCGAGTGCCGCGTGATTTCTGAAGGGCAGATTATTGCCAGGGCACCGTTTAAATGGATTGCCACCATGATGGGCCAGGAAAAGAATTATGGCTACAATGTAAGAATCGATGAACTCTCCTGGAAGGGGACTCAGGATATCAAAAAGGTCTTTCAGATTAACTGCGGTTATGATGCCTGTGGTTACACGCGCGGCAACATTCTGTTTTTCTGGACCGGCAGGGAAATCTTAACTGGCCCCACTGCCGAAGAAGTATCTGAAGCCGGGGTTTTTCATGTTGAATCTGTGTTTGTCTTTCCGGGCGATGAAGGGCTGGGAGAGAAATCTCTGCTGTTGCGTACCACTACCAATGAAGAAGCGGACAGTGAAAATGGCGTGGCAGCCTCTGCGAAAAAAGTCGAGACTCTTTATACCTGGAACGGGAAAGCCTGGGAGGCCGGCAGTCCGGTTGAGACGGTTCTGACTCCCGTATCAGAGAACTCTGGCAATAACGAGTCAGTCGAATCAGCCAAAAATGGCGACGAAGGTAGAGAAGATGCTGCCGGCAGCGCCGATGATACCGAAAATTAAGCGCTGCAAGGTTTTTAGCTGAACCAGCCGTTTGCTGCCGCGTATCTGGCAAGCATGCTGAGGCACATCAGAACCACCAGAACCCTTAAGTATCGTGGATTTATGCGCAGCAGGCAATATGAACCTGCGGCGGCACCGATTAATTGCCCGACCATCATTGTCAGGCCCGCAATCCAGACTACTTTTCCAACAATGAGAAAAACCGCCAGACTGGCGATATTGGTGGCAAAATTGAGAGTTTTGGCGATTATGGTGGCGTCGATCATGCCGTGCCCTCTGAGCGAAACGCCAGCCAGGGCAAAAAACGAACCGGTTCCGGGGCCGAACATGCCGTCATACCAGCCAATTGCCGGCACCAGCAGTCGCTGATACAACTGCGGTGACATGCGTGGCTGATTGTTCACTTCTGATGGGGTTGGAGCCAGCAGAAAATAAGCTGCGATAATTACGAGAACTATCGGAATAACGAAACCCAATACCTTCGCATCGACGAATTGCACGGCGACGGTTCCGGCAAGAGCCCCGACAAAGGCTGCCAGCATAAGAAATCTTACGTCGGACCAGTTCACCTTGCGTTTCTTGAACATGATAAAAGTGGCGGTGCCGCTGCCGATAGAGCTCTGCAGTTTATTGGTGCCGAGGGCGGCGTGCGGCGGAATCCCGCTCAGAATAAGTGCCGGTATGGTAATCAAGCCGCCACCACCGGCAAGCGTGTCGATAAAACCAGCTATTCCGGCAGCGAAAAAGAGAAAGCCAAGCATTTCATAAGTCATGTCGGAGATCCAGGATTTTCAGGTTAAAGGAGGTTCAGAGAAAATGATAGCATATATCTCAAAGCAACTGTTTTAGTGGTAGCAGGTTTTCTGACGGTCATTTATCGCCAGAATTCTGCCGGTCGGTTGCAATGACATGATCTGCCAGAACATGAAGGGCCTGCAGATTTTCGGGGTTCTGGTAAACCGCCTGAAACAGTTTGAGGGCCTGCGGGTCATTTTTTTCGAGCCAGCCGAAGCTTTTTTTGGGGCCGCAATACCACTGATTGCGCAGCTGAAAGTAGATCATGAGTATTTCGACTGCCAGCCAGCTGCGACGGTAAAGAGCTTCGATACTGTTGCCGGAAGCACGCTGCAGCATTTTTCTGACCCACTCGATCGAATGCTTGCGCTCTTCTTCGGCAACAGGTGCAGGACCCTTGAGAAATCTTTCATGCAGCCTTTGCAGAAAAGCGCGGCCGGTTCCGTCCATGTCCTGCAGGCAGCGGCCGTCGTGCAGTCGCAAAAATTCATCATTGTCGGAGTTCATCGATTCGGTCGGGTAAAACCACGCGTCAAGGGAAAGTCCGTGAAAACTACGGGCTTCTTTCTTTAATTCGGGCTTCTGGCAGAAGCAGGCAACATCAATATCGCTGTTTATATCAGCATCGCCGCGGGCACGGGAACCGTAGAGAATTATGATGTCTGGCTGGAAGCGCAGTTTTAATTCTGTGACGAGAAGTTCTTCGAGATTTTTCATTGTTGTAATTCTGCTGCTCTTTCGCTGGAGTGCTTGTAATGATCGAATACAGCATCATTTTAATACTGTTTTCTGCTATTTACAATCCTTTTGCTGGCTGTTGCCGGTTCGTGTGCGTCGTGTTTGTCGCTGCTGCAGGTTGAGTTTCTGAATTCAACTGCTTCTCCGCTGCAGCAATGAACTGGTTAAGCTCGGTTTTCAGCTGACGCAGAATTTCATGGGCCAGCTCGATCTGGCCGTTGACGATCGATGCCTCAATAGCCCGGGCTTGGTTTTCAATGGCTTTCACCCCAAGATTTCCTGCAACTCCCGCGAGATTATGAACAAGAATCCTTGCCTCGTCATTTTGCCCTGTTTCGAGTGCTTTCTTAATTTTGTCGGTGGCATCAGCATGATTAAGGCAGAACTTTTTCATTACTTTAATCAGCATTGCAATGTTGCCGCCTATTCTTTCGAGACCGGCTTCGATGTCCATTCCGGGAATCTGTGGCAATTTCTGAATTGCCTGGCTTTGTTTTTCAGAAGCTTCACTGAGCGACGATGCTGACCTGTCGGTGTGGGTCCATTGCAACAGCTTACGGAAAAGCTTCTGCGGGTCAATAGGTTTGGTTACGTAATCGTTCATGCCAGCCTGCAGAGCCTTTTCACGATCGCCAGACATGGCGCCTGCTGTCATGGCAATCACAGGCAGCTGGCGGAACTTTTCCTGAAGTCTTATGGCTCTGGCGGCGGCATATCCGTCCATTTCCGGCATCTGCACGTCCATCAGAACGCAGTCGAATTGATGCTTTTCCA
>DAOQWI010000243.1:0-3650 GCA_035342015.1 Candidatus Ozemibacteraceae bacterium
CAACGACCAGACGATCATGTATTTCCCCATTTGTGAGCCCGAGCGTGATTACAACACCGGCTACACGCCCGGCAAAATAACCTGGGTGCATCTGGTGCTGAAGCCGGCGAACGACTACCGCCACAGTGGTCTGGGCAGCCTGCATATGATCGAGCACGAAGAGGAATATGATACGCGCAGCAGCCCAGTCAATCGGGCTTTTGGCCTGAACCGCACCTTTGACAAAAGCATTCCGATCGTCAGAAGCAAAGAGCTGGTCACCGACGTGCGTGAGGTTGCTGTCGACTTTTATGATATCGATGAGATGAAGGGCGTTTATGTCACCAAATCCGGTGAGAAATCTGACGATATAATGCTTAAGCGCACGTTGATCTCACTGAATATTGCCTGTTGCCACCCAAAAGATAAAAAGATCTGGATGAGCGACCAGTGCTCGGTTATCAACAACGTTGAACTGGTTGAACTGCCTGCTCCAGCCGCCATGGAACTGGTGAAGGTTCTTTCTACCGGCCCGGGTGGTTCGGCGCAGGTCAAGGTAAGTGGAGCAATGCAGACGGTAAGCGTCGGGAACATGCTCAATTCATATAAAATAAAAGACATTCTTGCTGATGCGCTGCTTCTTGTCGACCCGGCGACTGGTATTGAATCCTATCTGACCAAGCTCGACGACTGAGTTCGCGGCGGCTTAATTTTTTTAAAATTTTTTGCTAACTAAAACCCCCCCGGTCGAACGATAGCTATCTGGAAATCTTTTTTCCAGGGAAAGAACATGAAAGAAAAACGCTATTCGATCAGCCATGTACAGCAGATGATCAACATCAGTCCCGCCGAACTGCAGAAAATGCTGAAAAAGAATGCCCGGGTGCTGCATCTTTTTAAAGAAGAAAAAGAGAACGGCAAAAAAGAAGTCTTTCTCGATGAAGAATCGCTTCAGAAGCTGATTTTTATCAGGCAACTCGAAAGTGGTGCCAGACTCAACGAAAGCGAAGTCTGCGAAGTTATCAGGGTTCCTGAGGTAGAAAGCCTCAAAACCTGTGCCTCTACAGAAAAGCAGACCTGTGATCGCCTGATGCGCACTCTCGAGTCGGTTTCTGGAGAAGCTGAAGAGTTGAAGCGCAAACTGCATGGCCTGATGATCAAGCACGACCACCTGATCAAGCAGTTGAATGTTTCTCAGGCCAGAAACATCACTCTCGAAAAAGAAATCGGCATTCTGCGCAATCGCGAGGCCGCTTTAATGGGCCAGTTGAGGCAGAACGCCGAAAACTTTCACGAAGAAGAACTTGAAATAAGACTGGTGAACTGATTTGTCAGGCTTTGGCCGGTTCTTTGCCGGCCAGTTTGTCTTTGATCTTGCGGGTCAGCAGGGTGACCGTTTCGAGATGCGATGACGGGTCAAGTCTGGCGGCCGCTTCAGCATGCTTCTGGGCATCGTCGTATTCGCCGGTTTCAAACAGCGCGTTGGCCAGATTGAAGTGGGCCAGCGCGTAGTTTTTATCGGTTTTTACCGCTTTGCGGTACCAGATGGCGGCTTTGCCGAAACTGCGCAGGGTGGCGTAGGCAACGCCGATATTGTTCATCACTTCAACGTTCTCGGGCTTGAATTTGAGTGCCTGGCGCCAGAGCTTGATGGCAGCATACAGGCGCCCTTCATCACGGGCGATCTGACCAAGGTTGAAGTAAATCTCTGAGTCTTCAGGAGTAAGCTTCAGAGCTTTTTTCCAGTAGACGCGGGCATAATAGAGGTTGCCCTGCAGGTAATGTGCCAGAGCGTAATTGTAAACAAGGTCAACGTTTTCAGGGAACTTTTTCAGCGCATCATGCCAGATTTTCTTGGCTTTGCCGAGAAAGCCGGTATAAGCATAGGTATTGCCATAAAGGCGCAGAGCCAGAGCGTCATTGGGATTGGCCGCAAGGTAATCTTTCAGCAGGGGCCGGGCTTCATCATAATTGCCGTTGCTCATAATCTGCTGAATTCTGGCTAAATCGATAACTTCTCCCATAGTATTTCCTTTCCGGTCGTATTTGCTTCAGTATATCAGAAAGTCGCACCAAAGATAAACCCACTCAATGCACTGAATAATACCACAAGGCCCAGAAATCCGGCTGCTTTTTTCGTGCCGACGATCGGAGCCAATGCCAGAACGCTTGGCAGACTGACTGCGGGCCCGGAGAGCAGCAGGGTCAGTGCCGGCCCCTGGTGCATGCCGAAGTCTTTCAGAGTCGAAACGATGGTAACTCCGACAATGGTGCCAAAATACATCAGGGCCCCAAGAACCGAAGCCAGAACATTGCCCTCGATATTGTTGCTGTCGAAAAACTTCATGTAATCGGTCAGGGGAAAAAGCGCTGTCAAAACACCGGCGAGAAAGATGCCGCCAAAAACTTTCGGGAAAATCAGCACGAACAGGCTGTATGATTTTTTCAGCCAGAGAACTATTTCGCTGCGGTAAAACCACCTGACACAGATTATTGCCAGAAGAGCAATCTGCAGAGCCATCGTCAGGACTCTTGGCAGCAGCAGGCCATCATAATTGACCATGGCGCTGAATTTTAGGATCAGCGGGTCGGTAACACCTGTGGCAGTTACCATTATCAGGACCAGAACCGCAAAAAACGTGAGTAGCTGCAGATCGCTGCGGTCTGAATCTTCTTCGACAATTATCACATCAGAGGGCTCCTCTGTTTTCGCGGTTTCGCCAAAAATAAGCCGCATACCAAGGCCGATACCCATGGCACTGAGCATAACCAGAAGTCCCCGGCCAACCAGAAATTTGGTTCCGAGGAGTGTGTAGGTATAAGACAGAGCGATCAGGTTAACCGCCGGTGAAGCCATCAAAAAAGTGAATGCCGGCCCAATACCTGCTCCCTGTTGCAAAATTCCGGTAAAAATTGGTATGACACCGCATGAACAGACGGTAAGAACGCCACCAGAGAAGGCCGCGACCGGGTAAGCGATGAACGGGTTGGCGTTTGCTCCCATCAGCCTGGTAATGCGCTGCTTGTCGAGAAATATCGCTATGGCTCCGGCAATGAAAAAGGCCGGCACCATGCCTGAAATCAGGTGGGTCCCGAGAAATTTACCCGCTTCGGCCAGCCCTGGCCAGACCCATGTATCACGCAAAGGTTCAAATAAGCCTATAAATGCATTGACCAGATTCTGCAGCATAAGTTTTTATGGCTTCAGGAGCCCAGTTCCTTTCTGATCCAGCCTTCAACTTTTTCTCTGATAACCGGTTTACCCATCGCGTAGATTTTTCTGCCGATGGCGACTACCGGCGTGGAAATGACGCCAAACTCTTTGACTTCGGGCGTGCCGTTAGTCAGCACCCTGAATTCAACCTGACCCGGAAATTTCTGCGAAATCTCGTTTACCAGTTGTTCGGTTTCGCTGCACGAAGCGCATTTGGTCGGGCTCTTTATGACTGTGACGATAAGCATGTCAATTCTCCTGTTTCTGCTGATTCAGGGCTGGGAACCATTCGCGCATCAAAATATGTGAGCGAAGTGCTTCGAATGAGTTTTTAAGTTCCTGGATGATTATGTCGAGTTGTGCCGGGGAAGTTCTGCTTTCCAGCCCTTTTGTGATGTCATCGATCAGTTTTTCGGCTGCACTTATCTCGGTGGTGAACGAGCCGTTCAGAAGCGGA
>DAOQWI010000244.1:0-3627 GCA_035342015.1 Candidatus Ozemibacteraceae bacterium
CCACGGCGGATTTTTTCCCACTGGTCGAAGCGTTCGCCGTCAGAGAGTTTGCTGTGCAGAATTGCGACCCGGTCACCAAAGCGGTCAGTGAAGCGCTTCATCATCTGTGGGGTCAGAGAGATTTCGGGTACCAGTACAATCGCGGTTTGGTTCTTTTCGAGAGTTTCGGCGACCCAGCGCAGATAGACTTCGGTTTTGCCCGAGCAGGTCACGCCGCGCACCAGAACCGGGCGGCGATCGGAACCGCTGGCCGCGGAAATCTCGGCGATGACGCGGCTCTGGTCTTCAGACAACGGCGGTGGCGGGGTGGCTTCACGCCGGTAATATTCTTCGGTGCCGACCTGGCGCATGACCCGCTCTTCTACTTCGATAATCAGCCCTTTCTTTTTCAGCTGCGTGATTGGCGCACTGCTGATCTGGGCGGTGCGGGCAAGCATTGCGGCGGTCGGGGCGGTCGAAAAAGTCAGCAGGGTCTGCACCGCCAGCTTTTCTTTTGGCGTCAGTTTCTCGATTTCAACCGGCTGGTCAGGGTTCAGTTTGAGAACCGTAATCATTTTGGGACCCTGAGCAGCCTTGACACTGTATGCCATTTCGATAAGGCCGTCACTGACCCAGCGGCTGACAGCGGATGCCGGCAGCTGAAACCTGTCACAAAAGCTGTTATAGCTGACCCAGTCATTTTCGGCGAGCCACTGCAGAGCATGCTGACTGTTGTCACCCTTGCCGCAGTATTTTACCTGGCGCACAATCGTCTGTTTAATACCGCCCGGCAGCATACAATGCAGTACTTCGCCGACGTTGCAGACGCAGTCGTCAGCTATGGCACAGGCAAGCTGCAGCATTTTTGGCGAAATCAGCGGAATCGGGTCGAGAACTTCGCCGAGAGCAACGGTTTTAAAGGCTGGCTGATTCTCGTGCAGGCCAGTCACGTATCCGATCAGGCGGCGGTTCTGCACCGGCACCACGACGCGGGCGCCCGGCTGCGGGCAGTCACGACCGGGTGGCAGGTGATAGGTCAGGGTGCCATCACCGATCGGATCAGGAAAGGAAACTTCAACAAAAACCGTCATGCCGGCTCTTCAGATGCGGCGGTTTGCAGCTTGCGACTGAGGTTGACGGCAAGATATGAGGCGAGCCGTTCGTAGCAGCAGGCGCCGCAGACATCAGGCAGAAATCTTTGCCCGTGCCGGTCGATGATGATCAGACCATTCGGGCGGCGCCTTACAAAAATCCGGCTGGCGGTCGGTGCAAGAGCTTCATCTGCAATGGCATCGGCAATGAAATCAACCTGAAGCCGGCAATTGGCCTTCTCGGCCGGGTGCAGGGCGGTCAGCCGGTTGTCGGCAGAGTCGACGGCCGGGCCATCATAGGCTGAGATAAACAGATCGGTGGCATCGCCTGATTTTTCGAGCTCGATATTATACTTTTCGAGGCCGCTTTGCAGGCGTCGCAGCCATTCAGGGCGGCTGGGAACAAGAGTTTGCAATGCTGCGGGAACCGCAAATAAAATGCTGGCGGTGGCTCGCTTTAAAAGCGTCTGAGAAGCGATTCTTGCGGTTGTGTCAGAAAAAACTTTCTGGAAAAAGGCGCTGAGCTTGCCGGGCTGGGTCGGGAGTTCTGAAAAAAGAATATTCGCCGGCATTTCAGCTGCATCAGAAGGTATCTGCTGGCGATTCTGCAGAATGTGAAAAGTCTGCCCCGCCGCAAGAAGGTATTCAATAACCGGGTCTGCAGTCTGGCCGCTTAAAAGCTGCTGCTGCACCAGGGTCGAAGGCGAAACGATCAGGCAGGCATCAAATTCGAGACCGGCAAAAAACCAGCCGGGCTGATGACCGACGGTGAGGGGTGAGTGTCCGCATATTTGCTTCAGCGGCGCTTCCGGCAGCCATTCATGACCGCTGTCGATCAGGGCTGCCCTGACTTCAGTGCCGCTATGAGAAAAAAGCATTGCCAGTTCAAGCGCGAGCGTGCTGGCAATGCCTTTTCCGAATGCAATCAGAACGCGGGACTTATTTGTCCTTGTCTTTTTCCTTGATTTCAATTTCGAGGGCCCCTGAGGCGATTTCTTCCATGGCGATTTTCACATAGTTTTCGTCGTATTCTTCAACCAGGCGTTTTTTGCCTTCAACCAGCATTTTTACACGGTTGGAGATTGCCATCACTGCATCGTATTTGTTCGGAATCTTCTGGGTAATTTCGGTTCTCGAGCGGAATTTCATTCGTCAACCTCCGTTGAATCAAGTTCAGAATCGACAATATCATCTTCGTGGCTTTCGCCCATATCATGACTGACTTTTTTGCCAAGCATGCGCATGGCGGCGGTTTCAGGGTTGATCGCCGAAAGAATCACGTGATTCGATTCGGTGACAACGATGGCGCGGGTTTTTCTGCCGTAGGTCGCGTCGATCAGACGCCCCTGTTCCTTTGCATCCTCTTTCAGACGCTTGATGGGCGCAGAACCAGGACTGACAATAGCGACAATGCGGTCTGCCACCACAACGTTTCCAAAGCCAATGTTCAGCAGAAGAGCCTTCATACTCCGCTCCTATTCAATATTTTGTGCCTGTTCGCGAATTCTTTCGATTTCGCATTTTATGTCGAGTGCCAGCTGGGTAATGGCCACATCGCTGATTTTGCTGCTCAGGGTGTTCGCTTCGCGGTTGATTTCCTGGACAAGAAAATCGAGGCGTCGGCCAGCGGGTTTATCGCTGGTAAGAATGTTTTCGAGTTCTTTGAGGTGACTGCGGAGCCGGGTAATTTCTTCGCTGACGTCGCTGCGATCGACCCAGATGGCGATTTCGGTACCCAGTCTGGTTTCGTCGTAACCGGCTTTGCCCGCCAGTTCCTTGATGCGTTCGGTAAATTTTTCGATGAACTGCTTATTGAATTCGGGAAGCAGCGTCTCGATCTTTGTGATCGTCTCGCGCAGAAACTGGCTGCGCTGGCGTAGATCGTTGGCCAGATTCTGCCCCTCGCGGTTGCGCGCGTCGATGAAATTTTTAACGGCTTCTTCGAGAACCGGTTCGATGCGTTTCCAGATTTCTTCGTTGTCGGCCTGCTTCGAATCGACCTTCATAACGCCGGGCAGTGAAAGGAGCCCGTCAAGGTCGACCGGCAGATCTTTGCCGGTTTCGCGGCTGATTTCGTCTTTGAGGTTGATCAGCTTTTTCAGCAGGGGCCGGTTGATGATTACTTCCTGGTTCGGGTTGTAATCAACGACTTCCATGTGCAGGTAGACCTTGCCGCGGGAAATGCGCGAGCTGAGATACTGCCTGATCAGGCCGTCAGCCCAGTTGTAGCCGTAAGGCAGATGCAGGTCGATCTGCAGGAAACGATTGTTAACTGATTTAAGCTCGACGCCTATGCGGCCGGCTTCATCAGTAAAGGTTGCGCGCCCGAATCCAGTTAAACTTGAAATCATAGTGGACGATTATAACGCAAAAAAATGAATCTTTCAACCAAAAACCCGGCTGCGATAAACACACAAGAAGTAAGCGGCATGGCTGAACAAAAAAGTTCACAGATGAACAATGATGGACAAGGATAAAGGCGAATGAAAGCAGGGCAAACTGAAACTTTTTTCTTTCCAACAGCGTATTACGGCATGTCAGTCGTTGCCGCCGCTTC
>DAOQWI010000245.1:0-2641 GCA_035342015.1 Candidatus Ozemibacteraceae bacterium
AAATACTGTGTATCCGGCGTTCTGGCATGTTTTCGCAGCCAGGTCTTGTTGAAATTGGAAATCTTCGGGTTCAGGCCTTCGACAACCAGTATTATCCGCTTTCAGGAAAGCTGGTCGTAAATGGAAGGGGTGATCAGATTGCGGCAATCTGCGTCGCGGTTGGGCTATCATGGCCGGTTGCCTTTTTCCCTGGTTCAGAAGCCGTTGCCGCAGAGGGAATGATTTTTTCCGCTTCGGTAGCCGAAGATTGCTGGTGCCGTGTCGCTGGCGCGCGTCCTGTTTTTGCTGAAACCCGCAATTCTGTGGCCAGGCAGGCATGGGAAGAAACTGTCGCTCTTGCCGATAAGGGTGATTCTGAGAGTGCTTACAAAGTGGCTGTCTGGGCATATTACGGCATCGGGATGCATGCCAACCCGGTTTTTGCGCTTAAATACCTGGAAATCGCGCTGGACGGCCAGCTGCCTGAGAACCTGCATGAGCCGGCTGCCATTTTGCTGCGCCGTCTTTCCGGCAGTGCAATGCTCAACTGAAATTTTTCGGCTTTGTCGTTAAATCGGGGCTTTTCTCATAATAAATAGAAGGTGAAAAACAGTGAAAAGGAAGCTTTTTTGTCTCTTCGTTCTTTGTCTTATTTCTTTTACCGGTTGCGCGCTTTTGAATCCGTGGGTTGGCTCAAAAGAAGATGATTCAAACCCTGTTTCCATACAGCCGGGCCTGAACCTGAAGACAATTCGCGGGGTTCTTTATATTGAATCAGATACCGGGCCATTGTCATTAGCGCCTCTCGCGAACCAGATCGCATCAGGAACTTCTTTGACAGGATCTGGTTCAGCCGAAGTCGCCTCTGGCGATGTCTCCTTAGGCACATCCGATGCTCGGCTGCGTCCTGCTAAAAAAGTCTCTGGTATAGAAAATGCCAAAGTTTATGCCCTGCATGATCCGGATAACTTTGTTTTTACTGACAATACCGGTAAATTTGAATTGTCGGTGGACATGGAAAAATTCAAGCAATGGCTTAATAAGAACGGAATTCCGACCATCAGTGATGGTTCAAACGGCGATATTTCTGAACTGGTAACTATCGTCGCCGAAAAAAAAGAGAAACAGGCCGATGGCTCAGAGTTGAATCTCAGCACTTCTATTCCAGTAGATTGCAAAAATAAAATAGTTGTTCAGCTCGAAGACCTGTATGACAAGGAACTGCACTCTCAGGTGAAAGTTCGCTACAGCGGTCATTCTTACGGAATTGTCACTGTGGATGGCCTTGCGGCAGGTGATGCAAGCATTCTTTTTTATGAGACAGCAAATGGCCAGATTGCTTACAAAGGTCAGACAGACAATACCGGCTCATATTCGGTATTTCCACCTCCTGGCCACTACCGGCTCGTTGTGACTAAAGAAGGCTGTGAACCGGTTGCTGTCGAATCATATGAAGTAAAGGAAAAGGGCAAGCGCAAAGATGATTTTAATCTCAAACCCGGCAAAAATGATAACCGGGCGCCGGTAATCACTTTTAATCCCGGCACGGTCAAAGCTCCTGAACTGCAGGTTAAGATCAACGGGGTTGCCGTTCAGAATGGCCAGACCGTTGAATTTGACCAGAATTCAGAAATTGAACTGAGTGTTCTTGCAACCGATAACGATGCGGGGCTCGGCAATGTCCTGGCCGCCTGGAATTCAGCTGAGTGGTTCAGAGAAACCGGAGCCAGGCAATATTCACTTTCACATACCGAGAAGAGAAAGCTTGCCGAAGCCGGCCTTTTTGCTGTCAGCATCAAGACCAGCGATTTTGACATGATTGCTTCGATGTCGCCGGCTCAGCCAGGCTATTTTCGGATTGAAGTGCCTCAGGCCGGGGATGCCGCTTTCTTGAACAGTATTGGCGCCATGGTCAAAGGAAATGACGGCACTGAAAAATTTCGTTCAATTCTTATACAAGATGCCAATAAGAAAGTTGGTGCAGTTGCTGAGATACTCGTTAATCCTGGAGATATCGTTGTTCCTTACATTCATGTGAATACAAAAAATAGAAATCCCAGGGAGTATGACCGTTTTGTCGGGCAATTCGACGCGAACAACAAGCCGGTCTGGAAATCGGAAATCGGTGCAGATGGCATTGCTTTGATCGGTTTTGAAGACCTTATTCCTGAATTTAAACCTGATTATGACTACAATGACGTATATTTCAAAGCATGGTTTGCAAAAGAACCGACTCCGGGCTCAGAAGTTCTTGTCGTTTCTCCATCGCCTTCGCACCAGCTGGAATTTTCATTTGCAATAAAAGTCAAGCCCCTGGTCGTTGCACCTTCGGCGCCGATCAATCTGGCTGCTGCCGCTGGCAATGCGATCGCCACGCTGACCTGGAACCTTGTGGAAGGTGCCGCCAGCTACAACGTCTACTACTCGACCAGCGCCGGTGTCACGGTTGCCAATGGCACCAAAGTAAGCGGTGCCGTCAGCCCTGCCGAAATCACCGGCCTGACTAACGGCCAGACCTACTACTTCATCGTCACGGCGGTAAACGCCGGCGGCGAATCAGCCCCTTCGAACGAAGCCTCAGCCAAACCGCAGGTGCCGGCTCCCGGCGCGCCGATCAATCTGGCTGCTGCCGCTGGCAATGCGATCGCCACGCTGACCTGGA
>DAOQWI010000245.1:2741-3580 GCA_035342015.1 Candidatus Ozemibacteraceae bacterium
GGTAAACGCCGGCGGCGAATCAGCCCCTTCGAACGAAGCCTCAGCCAAACCGCAGATTCCGCCCCCAGCTGCGCCGGAAAATCTAAGGGTGGAGGTAGAAGGTTCTACGCTGACCGTGCTTTGGGATGAAGTTGCCGGGGCCGAAAGCTATAATCTTTACTGGCTTGACAGCGAAGGTGTGACAACTGGTAACAGCACAAAAGTTGCTAATGCCTCGGCGCCTGAAATATTCGAAAATGTCCCGGCTGGTGCCCGTTATTTCAGGGTCAGTGCTTTAAATGCCGGTGGTGAGTCGGCGTTGTCGGCAGAAGTAAAAGCGATCATTATAGATGTCTTTACTTCTCTTCTGGGCGCTAAAGGGAATTACTCTGTCAATGATGCCTGTTCAGACAGCGATGGCAATGTTTATGTGACCGGTTACTCTTTTAACTCAATCGATGGGCAGCCATACAATGCCAAAGCTGACTACTTTCTCATAAAATACGACATGTATGGCGGTAAGACATGGGTCAGAATGGGCGGAAGTGCAGGCACAGACTATGGCACGGCCGTGTGTACCGATTCAACCGGGGTTTATCTGCTGGGCCAGACTGACAGCACGGTTTTTGCCGGCGGAGGTTCAAGAGGCGACTTTTTTATTGTGAAATACGACTTTACGGGTAGCATTGTCTGGAGCAAGCAGTATGGCACTTCCGATTATGAATATCCCGGCGAGATGGCGATCGACTCCAGTGGCCTTTATGTGACAGGAAGATACAAGAAGTATGTCACGACAACATTTTCAGAAACGAAAGAAAAGGTTGTGCTCTGGAAATTCGACCTCTCTGGGAATGCTGTTT
>DAOQWI010000246.1:0-3491 GCA_035342015.1 Candidatus Ozemibacteraceae bacterium
AAAGCGAACGGGCCGGCAGTATGACTCTGCCGGCCCGTTTTATTATTGCGATTATCTGAACATCAGGGTGGGGGTGCTGCCGAATTTGAGGGTAGTCTGCAGCTTCCCAAACAGGGCGGGCAGATCGCTGTTTACGGTGCTGAGCTCGCTCCATACTTCTGAAAACGATTTTCTGGTAACGCGTTTGACGAGAGCGGCGGTTTCTATTTTTGCCAGTTTGCAGGCTTCTTCCATAGCTTCTTCGCGATAGCCGATAGCATCGACCAGACCATTGTCTTTGGCTTTCTGAGCGGTGTAGATGCCACCATCGGCAAGCTTGATAACCGCTTCACGATCGAGTTTTCGGCTTGAGGCAACGATGTCGATAAAGCGGTCGTAAATGCCGTTGATTATCTGCATCAGCATGCTTTTTTCTTCTTCAGAGAGTTCTTTGAAAGGCGAAAGAACGTCTTTCATCGGTGTTTTGTCTGATTTAAGAGTGATTGCCTTGAGGCCGACCTTTTCGGCGAGCTGCTGAACATTTAGGGCCTGCATCAATACTCCGATGCTGCCAATAATAGAAGTCGGGTGGGCCATAATGCGGTCGGCGGCGCAGGCCACATAATAAGCGCCTGACGCGCCCATGGTGCCAATCAGGGCGACAACCGGCTTCCCGGTTTGTTCGCGAAGTTTATTGATCTGGTGGTAAATAACATCACTGGCCGTGACTTCACCGCCTGGCGAATTGATTTCGAGCAGAATGGCTTTAATGGCTTTGCGCTTTCGGGCAGCTTCGAGGTCTTTTTTAAGTTCTTCGATCATGTCTTTGCCGGCTTTGAACGGGTTCGACTCGTCTTCATCGGTTTCGTGGATCACGCCACGGATTCGCACCAGAAGAATCTCTTCGGCGGCTTCTTCATCGCCCTCGACGAATTGCACCCTGATTTTTTTCTTTGTTTCCTGACCGCCTCCGAGAAGGCTGCCGAGCAACCCCTGAGCCGAAACGTTAAGTGAAAAGGCAAAAACAAGAAAGATGGTGAGACAAAAGGTTTTTTTCATTCTGAAACTCCTGTTTTATTTGGCATTTTGAATTATCAACCAGCGGTTAAGACCTTCGCGGTCGGGGCAGCCATCTGATGCAGCTTTGCAGATCGCGCAGCGCAGGCAGCGCTGCCATGGCAGCAGATCGGTGGCAAGTCGGCCGCCCAGCCAGAGAGGTTCGCGGTTCAAAGTCCGGCCCAGGGCGACAAAATCGGCGGTTCCATTTTTCAGGCGGTTGAGCGCGACCTGCGGGGTGCTGACCTTGCCCGAAAGAACTGTAAGAAATCTGGTTTCGTTACGAAAGATATGCGTATCATCTGAAAAAGGGGCGTCAGGGGCAGTTTTGTCGAGCGCCGGGTGTAACAACAGCGGATTGCCAAATTTCAGACCTTCGGTAACCCTGAACAGTTCAACCCCTTCGCTTTTTATCGACTGGGCGGTTTTTATCGCATTGCTGAGACCATAGCCAGCTGGCAGCAGGTCGCGCAGCGGCATGCAGACAAAAAGCAGCAGATCTGGTACCGCCTGCTTTACGGTTCTGACCAGTTGCTGTAAAAAACGGTCGCCACCACCGGTCTCGAAGGCATAGTCATCATGCCGGGTATTGGTAATCGGTGATAGAAACTGATGAGGAAGAGCGCTGCCGGCTGCCTGAATTTCAATTCCTGAGAAGCCGGCGTTCCAGGCAAGTTTTGCTGCGGCGGCATATTCGCTGAAAACCTGGGCGATCTTTTCCTTGTTCATTGCGACAATACTGGCCGAAATTCGCTTGATGCGTGGCTGGCCTGCCCCATAAACCGTCTGGTTCAGGCCGGGTATCGCATTGATGCCGCCGTGATAAAGCTGTGCAACTGGAAGCGCGCCGCGGTTTCTGATTTTTTCGACAAGGCGTGAGAGCCCGCTGATGGTTTCAGGACGGAACAGACTCAGCTGCTTCTGCCATGATCGCCCTTCGGCAGAAACGGCAGCGGCCTCGACAATGACCATGCCTGCATCGGTGTCGGCGAGATTGTGGTAATAATCAAGCATCGATGCGGTGACTCGCCCATCTGGCTCTGCCAGATGGCTGGGCGGCGGAGCCGCAATGACGCGATTTTTCAGCTCGCAGTTGCGAAGGGTTACCGGTGAAAACAGGCTTGAAATCATAGGTCTGATAATACTGCCTCTTACCCTCTGCGGTCAAGGCAGGAAAAAAAAGTGATAAAAACGGCCTCATGTGATAGATTTGTGACATTATGAACAATATTCCAGAATTTCCAAATCAGACAGAAATTACCTCAGAACACGTTGAAATCATAAAAAAGGCTCTGGTTGACCAGGATATCAGGTCGGCAGATTACTCGGTTTATTATCTTACCGGCTGGTTTTATCATCGTCCGGCGCGCATCAGCAGAATCGGCGAGCGCCTGGTCCTCGATGTCGAAGGCAAACAGGGTGGGCATATCTTTCTTGGCCCGTTAGGAACAGGCCCGATCAAACCTGCGGTCGAAAAACTGCTTCATCATGCCGAAAAAGACTTCGGTGAAGAGCGGGTTTTGCGCTTTTTACCGCATCGTCTTGCCGAAGCGATCAGCGCCGAAATTACTCCAATCCGCTCAGAAGAGCATCGTGATTATTTTGACTATCTTTATCTTCGAGAAGAACTGGCCGACCTCACTGGTGGCAAGTTCGCCAAACGCCGCAACCAGCTCAACAAGTTTCAGCGCGAAAACAATGCCGAAGTAATAATTTTAAAAGAAGAAGATAACGCCCAGATTCTCAAATGTCTCGACCGCTGGTATGAAAACTATGGCGACGAAGATCCTTTCCTCGAAATGGAAAGAGAATCGGTTCGGCGCATGCTGCCCAACCTCTGGAAACTTGGCGGCATGGGCATCAGAGTGCAGGTTCAGGAACACATGTGCGGAATCAGCTGGGCAGTGCCGATCACTGACGAAACCTGGCTGGTGCCTGTCGAAAAAGCCCCCCGCGAAGTGAAGGGCATGTACCAGTATGTAAACTGGGCTCTTGCCAACAGCCTGCCGTCTCATGTAAAGATTCTCAACCGGGAGGCAGACCTGGGCATCGAGGGTTTGCGTACTGCCAAAGAGCGCTACAATCCGATGGGCTTCGAAAAGAAAATTACTTTCTGGTTCTGACTTGCAACCAGCTGGTTGTTTTCTATACCCGGATTCTTAGTCGAGAAAATATTCACAAGCGCTATTTGTGGCAATTGTCGATAATCGCATCAATCGATAGTTGTGCCGCCATTTGAACCTGTTTCCCTGCTGTATTTCGCCTGCTTGCCTGGCATGAGCGGTGGGCGATTAAGCTGTTTGTCTGTTTCTGCCGATAATTATAGTAAGGTTCAGCAGAAAAGAGATACCTATGACTATCAGAAGGCAGACAGATCTTGTTTGGCACTGGTTGCGTGCGGTTCTTTTCTATTTCGTGGCGGCCGTGGTTCTTGGCGGTTGCGCCGCTGAGTCGCC
>DAOQWI010000247.1:0-3438 GCA_035342015.1 Candidatus Ozemibacteraceae bacterium
CTGAACGGCAAAGTCGAAATCGGTTACGCCATCGAAGACTGCCAGCAAAGAAAAGGCTACGCCAGCGACGCGATCAGGGCAATCAGCAACTGGGGCCTCTCATTTTACCGGCTGCCAGAAATTCTCGCAGTCGCCGCCGCCGCTAATACAGCCTCATGCCGCGCCTTAGAAAAAGCCGGTTTCAAGCTGTCAGAAGAAAAAGAACAAACCATGCACGGCAAAATGCGACCGGTGTGTATCTACAGCTTCTCAACCCCGCAACCAGAAAATCCTAGGCGACCTACTTAAACGCTTACTTTAATTTTACTGCGAACAACTGCTTGTGAAATTTCAAACAATCAATATTACACCATTATTTCGGAGAATAGAAAAAACAACCGAAAAATATCTTCACCATTGTTGGGCCAGAGGTCTGATTGGAAATTCACTTAAGCTGTGATAGCCTGAAAGCAATTGAGCAGATAGAACGAGGTTGCGCGAGGAAATAAATTTTGCAATACCCGAAAATTACCAGAGAAGAGCTTGATCTCTTGATTGAAGAAGGTGAAGGCTATCAACTGGAGTTCAAGGAAAGTGTTAACTCAGATCTTGCAAAAGAGCTGACTGCCTTTGCAAATGCCTCTGGCGGACGCATTCTTATTGGCGTGTCAGATAATGGCCGGATTGTCGGCGGCGATTTATCAAACCGGACGATTTCCCAGATTCAGGATGCTGCAGAATCCTGTGACCCGCCTGTGCTGATAGAAATCGAAAAGATCAAAGCACAAAAAATCATCCTGATAAAAGTTCCGGAGGGAGTAAATCGCCCACATCGCTGTAACAAGGGCTTCTATCTGCGCAATGGTGCCAATTCACAAAAAATGAGCACTGCCGATATAACAGCCTTTATTCAGGCTGAAGGCAAAATACGTTTTGACGAGCAGTTGCGACTCGATCTGGATTGGGCAGAAACAGTAAGCAACGAAAGATTATCCAGATTCCTTGAGCTTTCAGGCATTTCTCCAAAATCAGATACCCGGGTGCTACTGCAAAACCTTGGTGCTGGCGAAATCAAAGATGACAAATTTTACCTGAATCACACAGGCATTCTCTTCTTTGGCAAGAACCCAACCGATCACCTTTTCCATACAAGCGTTGTCTGCGCATTGTTTAAAGGACTCAATAAATCATATATTCTCGACCGAAAAGAACTTTCCGGAAATCTGCTGGAAAATATTGAAGACGCTTTGCTGTTTTTAAAGAAACATTTGAATCTGCGCTGGGAAATTACCAGCGAAAGTGCTCAGCGCAACGAGAACCTTGAGCTGCCAGAGGTTGCCTTGCGTGAAGCGGTTGTTAATGCAATATGCCACCGTGATTACCTCGAAAAAGGCGCTCAGGTGATGGTCGAAATCTTCGATGATCGCGTTGAAATATACAATCCCGGCGGTTTGCCAAAAGGATTGCGGCCAGAAGACTTTGGCAAAAGAAGTGTTTGCCGAAATCCGCTAATTGCAAATCTTCTGTTGCGCTGCAACTACATAGAAAAAATGGGCTCCGGAATTGAGCGTATCCGTTCCGCCCTTTCGCAAGCTGAATGCCAGGAAGTTAAGATTGGATTCAGTTCTTTTTTCACTCTCGAATTTCCGCGGCCAACATTCGCTGGAAACGCAGCAACCAAGACAGATTATCAAAATTTGCGGCCTGAGTTGCGGCCTGAGTTGCGGCCTGAGTTGCGGCCTGAGTTAAATCTGACAAAACTGGCAATAGAACTGCTTTGCTGCCTCCGAAACGGCGAGTCTGGCAAAGCCGCACTGGCTGAGAAAGTTGGGCATAAAAGCATTTCAGGCGAACTCAAAAAACAACTAAAACATCTTCTGAATAATGGTTTGATAGAACTTACAATTCCGGCAAAGCCAACCAGCAAGTCACAAAGATACCGTTTGACTACGGCTGGCAAAGATTTTCTAAAACATGATAATGGGTGAGAGTTCCCAGAATACTCTTTTGCTCAGGCTTCCCGAGAACATATTCGCTATTCGCGAATAGCGCAAATCATTGTTTTTTGAGAGAAATTGCCTGGCTGACAACAAGTTCTTTCAGCCAGCGGCACAGTTCACTGGCTGAAAAGCTTGAATCAGTTGAGTTTCAGTTTGCGGTAGCAGGCGGGAACATCGTCGCAGTCGTAGGCAAGCGCGTATTTAGTAAGCGCTTCGAGCACCATGGCGACGGTGAAGGCCTGTGAGCGCCAGTGGGCGAGATCCCAGAACGAGGCGGCAAAAAATAGGCCTGAGAGCCAGGTGGCGCATTTGTCGCCGGGGGTTTTGAATTTGCCGACGGTTTCGGGGTTTTTCGGTTTGTCCCAGATGGCCTGGTTCAGCAGATAATGCACCCCACTGTAAACGGCGTGGTCGTATTCCTTGAGCAGGCCGGCTTCAGCGGCGTTCTGCCGACCGATATTGACCAGAGTGGTAACCGCGAGAGCCGAAGCGAGGTGGTCGCTCTTATCGTCGCCACCGGGAAAAGCACCGCGGCGGGTCGGATTCTTTTCGCTCCAGTCTTTCTGAGCGACGATCAGATCGCGCATGATACGATGCATGGCGGCTTTCATTTCGGGTTCGCGGGCACTGCCGTCACGATAGGCACGTGAAGCGGTATATGGAAAAATCATATTCTGTGGATAATACAGGCCAGCTTCGGGCCAGGCATGTTTTTCGGCGGCATTGAGAATCAGGTTGACGCAGTCCTGGTAACCGGGCAGATCTTTGCGGCCAGTCAGGGCCATCGCGAAAAGAACATTCGAATTGACGACCACATCGACATTGTTGACTCCGAGAGGAATCACGCCGATTTCGGGGCGGTCAAAAACCGGCTGGCTTTCGTCTTTCATCCAGGTCAGATAGGCGCCACTCCCCTTGCCTTTCCAGCCATCGCGGCCGTCTTCGCGTTCACGGTCGACATCTCTGAACTGGCTGATTTTTTCGAGGGCGGCAAAATCAGGCCTGACATCGGAGCCAGGGAATCTGGCATTGTACATCAGCTGAAATGAAACCGCTGTCGAGGTGTCGTCAGCATCATTTGGAATATTGAACAGCGCATCGGCGCCGGTTTTATTTTCTTTCAGGTTCAGACAGCGTTCAAGCCAGTATTTTGGCGGGGTCTGCTGACCACGGGCAAGCAGCGCGAAAATCTTTTCGAATTTCGGGTTAAGGTAAGCACCGGCGAGCATTTCGAGCTGAGTCACTTCGATATTGAACGGGCCGGTACGCGGCGCATCACTGCGAAAACCGGGAAGCACCGCCCAGAAATTGTAGGCGTCTTCCCTTTTGAAGCTCTGAATGTTTTTCATGGCCAGGTGGAGAATACTGTTGATATGGCGTTTAGGCTCAGGCAGTGCCGATTCATCGAAGAGAAACAGCGGGTAAGCGATAAAAGCGGTCATAAACAGGTTTGAATCCT
>DAOQWI010000248.1:0-3437 GCA_035342015.1 Candidatus Ozemibacteraceae bacterium
GCTGATCTGATATGACTCCGATGAACTCAAGTCTGTCGTTTTTGAACTCAAAAATGCGCCCATCAACGAGAGCGATATAGAGATTTTGCTGTTCACCCTGTTCAACGGCGGCAATGTGCGCGGTATCGACGTTGCCTTTGAAGAAGACGAGGTTCCATTGCCGCTCAGCCTCGTGAATCATGACGCCCTTGTCTACGACGACCAGATAGCGATCCCCCAGCTTCCACACAGAGTGAAACTGCCCTTTGAACTCGCCGGGAATGCCAAACAACTCTTTCAGTTCGCCAAAAGCAAGAGATTTGATCGAACCGTCGTTATACAGCAGCAAAAGGGTTTCGTCGTCGTCTGCAAAAAGATGCACGAGGCCGGTGGTTGTTTCTGGGCCGGCCAGTTGCTGCGCTCTGTCGTCATCTATCTTGAATATACCAGTGTCAGGGCCCCAGGCGTAACAGGATTTGTTGTTGGTGAACAGCGAAGAAACGCCGGGCTGGCTGAGGCCGATGATTTGTGACCAGCTTGTGTCGTCGTATGACCAGACGCCTCTGTTTTCGGTTGCCAGAAGATAGCGCGAGCCAAAGCTGACGATATCTGAAAATATTGGCTTCTGTAGCTCAGAGGGAAGAGCGACAAAGGGTTTTTCAAGTGTTGACCAGGTTTCTGTTGCCGCGGCACTCTGCGTCAACGGCAGTTTGCCATCACTTTCGAGAAGCCCGAAATCAGGGAGGCGGCCATACTGCAGTCTGGTTGCCGGCAGCATCGGCACCATCGGGAAAGCTGGAGTGTATGTGCCAATTTCGGGGATGGGTCCAAAGAGGCCGGCATTGAGGTCGCCGGGTGCCGGGGTGAAGTAAAAGAGCATGATCGAATCGGGGTTGATCGCCGCCAGAAAGTTGAAACTGATACACAGAGCCTGGCAGGGAATAGCCGAAAGGCGCTCCATTCGGCCCTTGTTGAAGCGAAAAACTCCTTCGTCTGAGGCGATGAACAGAATATCGCCAGATACGACAATGTCGTTGATATAACCTGGCTTGCCAGCCGAGAGAATTGTCCAGACCCAGTTGCGGGCATTGCGGTAGCCGGCAATCACGCCCTGATCAGTGCCGATGAAGACATTTCGGTCGGTTGTTACCATGCAGCGCAGGTGGCGGCCAGCCAGAACCTGAAGATTCAGGGGTTCGTAATTGTCTGCTCTGCCGGTTAAAATCCCGTCTTCGTGCATCAGCCACAGCTCGTTGCCGAGTCTGCCAAAGTCTTTGATCGTACGGTTCTGGGTGCCGAGAACAAAAACCGCCGCATCGTTGTTACCGCGCAGCATGCCCTGACCGACTGTGCCGATCAGAAGATTGTTTGGCCCCGAAACTGCCAGGGCGTTTATCAACCTGGCAGGAAGCTGGTTTTCGCGATAAAAAGGCTTCAAAATAGTGTTTTCCAGCACGTATATACCTGAATAACCGCCGATGAAGAGCCGGTTCTCATCTATTTCGAGGTCGCGCACAAAAAAATCTTCAGAAAGATCGGTGGCAGCTGAAGCTGAACCGGTTACCGGGTCGACAATCGTCAGTCCTCCATCGCCGCCGATAAAAAGTTTGTCTTCATGCCAGCAGGCCGCCGTTATAACCGAGTGGCCGCTGAAGGCAAGATCGCGCACCCGGTTTACCTGACCGCTGAATATGCCCGGTTCAATCGCCCGGCGTGGCAAAAAAGTGCGACCCGGATTCAATGCGACCATGCCATAAAGAAAAATACAGAAAAAAACCAGAAAAAGCAGCTCGGGAGTCATGGCCCAGCAACGGCTGCGCAAGAATTCTTCGCGGCTGGCCAGGCGGTTCTGTTCTTCGCTCAAACCGATAAGATCCTGTTTCTGTTCGGTGGTGGTTTCGATGCCGGCCCGCTCTTCGGCTTCTATTGCAGAAATGAGCAAGGATTTTTTGCGGCGCATGGCTTTCAATTGAATCGAAATTTTGCCGATTTCCCACCAGCGCACCGATTCATCGACGAACCAGAACATGGCGTCGATGGCGTGGTGAATCCATTTAATCATCAGAGTCTGATTCGCTGCTTTCGGTTGACCATGCAAAGACTCGCCGCAATGCCGACAGAATTCAACCATCGGAAAATTCATCTCAAGGCATCGCGGGCACTGAAAAGTTTTCTGTTCCATGTTGTTATTTTCAATCAAGCGGTCAATTAAGTCAATGGCAGTTTAAAATTCATTCTGCCATGAATGCTGAATGCAGTCGCCTGCAAGAGCCCGCCCAAGAAATCCGGAGGCAATACCGGCGAAGCTCTCAGGGGTATCTGACACGAAAAACTGTTCTTTTCCGGATCTTGAACTTTCGGCGGTAATTCGTCTGGCAGTCAGCACTTCTTTGACTTCAAGCGCGGTTTCATAGGCAGAATCAACAAGTGCGACCTGCCCGGAAAAGTAAGAGTCAATCATGGATTTAAGCAGAGGGTAGTGCGTGCAGGCCAGAATCAGTGAACTGATATTCATGCTTCTGAAATCTTCGAGATACATTTTGAGAGCGAGCCTGGCAATTTCTGAAGTTAGAAGATTTTCTTCTACAATCGGCACCAGCAGCGGGCAGGCCCGCGCGACGACCTTCACATTGTTGCGCAGTCTGGCAAGCCTTTCCTGGTAAGCACCTGAGTTTATTGTGGCGCGGGTGCCTATGACGCCGACAGTGCCGTTTCCTGATGCTTTTATGGCCGCTCTTACTCCTGGGTCGATCACCCCGATGATCGGCAGAGTGCTTTCTGATTTCAGCTTGTGCAATGCAACCGCTGATGCCGTATTGCAGGCAACGACGATCATTTTCACATTTTGCAGCTCGAGAAAATGAGCAATTTCAGCGGCGAACTTTTGAATGACCTGAACGGACTTGCCGCCGTATGGCACTCTTGCCGTATCTCCGAAATAAATCAGGTTTTCGGATGGCAGTAACTCTCTGATTTCTTTGAAAACCGTTAAACCACCGACTCCAGAGTCAAAAATGCCGATTGGTCGATTGTCCATAGCTCAGTCTTCTTCTTTCAGACCTGTATTGATTTTTCCCTCTATTATGCCGCGCCGCAAGCGATTCAGTTCGTTGACCAGGTCTTCTCCGACAACTTTAAAACTCAACTGAAAATCAGTCAAGCCGATTGCATTGTCGGCCAGGCCGTAAGATCGCTTTATATACTCGGATTTGCGATTTTCGCAGATGCTGGCGACAATATTTTGAACAACCAGATCGACACGTTTGAGCATGCTGGTAAGAACCAGACCGGGGGCCAGTGAGTCCTGGTTCATGTCTACTCCGATAACATAATTGCGGGTTTTTACGGCAGCAGAAATGACACCAAGCCCCGAAGCGCCGGCAGCAGAAAAAATAACGTCGCACCCAGTTCTATACATGTTTTCTGCGATGGTCGCCGCAAACATGTATAGAACTGGG
>DAOQWI010000249.1:0-3383 GCA_035342015.1 Candidatus Ozemibacteraceae bacterium
CCATAATTCCTGGCCGTTCATTTCCTGCCATTCTTCAAGAAAAAAACGGCCACTGGCAACGGCAGGGTTAACGATGCCAGGATCATCGCCAGACTCTTCAAGAATCGCCAGACGGCGTTCAAGGGTATTCCTGATGGCCCTGGTGCTCGAAACAACCAGCCGCTGCATGAGAATCATTAAAAACCCGACATAACTCTTCTTTTCGCGCACCGCCTGATTGTATCCCTGCCTGACATAGTCAGTGACAGCATTGTAGAGAATTCTCTGCAAACCATGTCTTGGCTGATAAGCAATCGGTTCGAGATGAGTCACTCTTGGCTTGAACAGCGGCCGGCCATCAGCACCAACCGCCCGGCGCTTTTCGGTGCGAATCACCCAGGCAGCAACCCGTTCGCGCGTCACGCTCTGCATATCAGGAAACGCCTCATGATCGAGAAGACTGACCAGTCGATGAAAAGAATCAGCTTTGCCCTGATGCGGGGTTGCGGTAAGCAGCAGCAGATACGGTGCTGCCTCGGCGAGACCTCTGCCAAGCTTGTAACGGGCGACCTGCTCGCTGCCGCCACCCAGGCGGTGAGCTTCATCGATTATGATAAGATCCCAGTTGGCAGTGATCAGGTCTTCGAAGCGCTGCCGGTTGTATTCTGCCACCCGTTCGGCCGGCCAGCCCTTTCGGCCGTCAATGGGCTTCACCGAATCAAGAGTGACGATAACCTGGTCAAACAGCAGCCATGGCGAGTTAAAGGTTCGCGCCTCAGGAATACCAGGGTTGAGACGCTGCAGGGTGTTGATATCTTCGCTCAGCACCAGCTGAAAATGTTCATTGAAATGGGTCTGCATTTCGGCCTGCCACTGTGTTGCCAGACCCTTGGGCGTAATCACCAGAATTCGCTGTGCCAGACCGCGCAATTTAAGTTCGCGCAATATCAGACCTGCTTCGACAGTTTTGCCCAGGCCGACCTCATCAGCGAGCAGGTATCTTATGCGATGTTTCGAAATGGCCTTCTGCAAAGCACTCAACTGGTGCGGCAGAGGTATTACATTTGATTCCATGGGTGCGAGAAGAACCTGATCCGGTCGGTTCTGTCCGGCAAACTCGAGTATTTCGGCAACTCTGGCCCCTGCGGTGACATAAGTGATGCGGTGGGCTTCCCGCTGCGGGTCGATATCGCCATGCAAAGGCAAAAGATCGCCCGCATCGACTTTAACGACCGTATTTTTATCAGGCAGCCAGACATTGTAGTAATGTCTGCCCCAGATCGTCTGTTCATCGATTACCCGGCAGGCACACTGCCAGGTTCTGCAATATCGCCAGGCGTTCATCAGTTGCTTTCCCCGACCGCAAGAGTCTGCAGCTGCTTTTTAAAATAGGCAAAGCTCGGCGATTTGTTTTTGTCGACTTTCATATATGCAGAAATTTTTTCGGCCCAGTCGTTTTTCTGCAGGCCGATTTCATGCCATGGCTGCGTTTTAAGCCGGCGGGAACCGCCTGGCAAAACTGCGTCAGCCAGTTTTTCCCAGGTGCCACAGATAGAATCGTTTTCATAACTGCCCAGAATGTCATTTTTTGCCTTTGGATAAGCCTTTTTGACCGCCGGTTTGTCACCTAACAGCCAGGCTTCCATTTCTTCGACGGCGATACAGAATCTGGTAACCGGCTTTTGCCGGCAGGCCGCGAGCATCTGCAGCAGTTCTTCGCGAAACGCCTTTAAACATTTGTCGTCAAGGTCACACACAACAATCACTGCGGCATTGCCATTTGCCTCTGAGCGATAAGTGTTGCCATAACCATTCAACAGCCTTGGCAGATTGTTCAGAAGTGCCCGGCCATGAATTTCGCCTGCCGAATTCAAACCTTTTGGAAGATGCCCGACGCCACGATAGGCAATTACTCTGAAGCTGTGCTCAGCCCCGATAATACCGGGCACAATCGCATCGAGCAGCTTTTTGCCGGAAAGATCTTCGACCAGTATTTCAAAATGCATCGCTGCTACCTCGCGTCGAGATAGTCGCTATACCAGAGGCTGCCCAGCGGCAGGCCTTCGGCAACCAGGTTTTTGACCACCTCATCATCGCTGGCGCGCCTGACGGTAGAAAAACCGTCGTCGCCTTTTTCCAGTATCCAGACCTCTTCCGGGGTGAGGGCATCGACAAAGTATGGCTGATGCGTGGTGATGAAAACCTGAGAACTGTCTTTGCGCCCGGTGGCATGCCGTCTGAATTCGGTGGCGAGAGCTTCGAGAAGTTTATGATAAAGACCGTTCTCAGGCTCTTCGATGCAAAGAAATGGCGGCGGCGAAGGATCTTCGAGCAGCAGAAGGTAGGCAAAAACCTTCAGGGTGCCGTCAGACATCTGTTGAGCATAGAACGGGTCGACAAAGCCTTTGTCATTAAATCTGAGCAACAGACGGCCGTCATTGGTTTTTTCGGTATCGATTCTGCTGATACCAGGTATCTTTTCAGATATACGTTCGAGAATCGCCTTGAATCTTTTTGGGTGCTCGCGTTCCATGAACTGCACGACGTTGCCCAGGTTGTCACCGTGAATGTTCAGATGTTTCTGCGGGCCGGCTAGCGGCAGACTGCGGGCCGCATCAGGCGTAAAGTAGCTGAGATACCAGCCTTCGATGAATCTTCTGAATGCAGAAATGCGCGGGTGCTGCTTCAATGAACCGAGCGTCGAGATGCCCAGTTTTCTTTTGTCATCGAGTTCAACCAGTTCGGTTTCTTTTGATTCTTGCTGTTTGAGCTGTCGTTCGAGGTTTTTGATGAATTCGAACAGGTCGAAATTGCCCTCTTCTGGCATCTCGCTGCCGCCTTCATCGCCTTTCCAGACAAAGCCCTTACCCGCATCGAGAATAAGAAAAGAAAACGGCCAGCCCGAGGTCTGGCCCTGGCGGCGCTGGCGCAGCCTTTCTCTTACGACATAGGGGCGCATGGTTGTATCGAGGTCGATGACAATTTCGTAGGTTATGGGGCGCGAATTACCGTCTTCGCGGTAATAAACTTCGAACTCGATCGGCCCGCTCTGCCCCTGGGTTCTTATTTTGTTGAAGCCGCCGCGGCCGCGTGCATCACAGGCTTCTTCGACACCATGCTTAAGGCAGTCGGCAAGAAAGCCGAATGCATCAAAAAGGGTGCTTTTGCCGGCACCATTTTTGCCAATTACAGCGGTAAGAGGGCTCAGGGGTTTACTGGTTCTGTCGTTCCAGAGCTGCCCGAGAGTAATATCTTTCAGAGCCCTGAAATTCTTTATTCGAAAGCCTTCAATCTTCGCCATGCTTGAACTGCTCCAGTTGTTTTCACTGCCTTTTTAGCTCACATCTTGTCACGGGTTGAATTCTATCGCACAAAACATAAATCTGCCACATCTGCAGCATCTT
>DAOQWI010000250.1:0-3372 GCA_035342015.1 Candidatus Ozemibacteraceae bacterium
AAAGGCAAATTATGGATCTCGCAGATCAAGCACAAGGCCTTCGTCGAAGTGAACGAAGAAGGCACCGAAGCCGCCGCCGCCACCGCCGTCGAAATGGCCACCAAATCGATCAGCATGGACCCGGTGTTCAAAGCCGACCACCCCTTCATCTTCATGATCCGCGACAACTCAACCGGCAGCATCCTCTTCATGGGCCGCGTCGCCAACCCCGCCGGCAAATAAAAAATCCAGACTCATAAAATCAACAGCCGCCTGCTGACAAATTGCCAGCAGGCGGCTGCTTCTTACGCAATCAAATGTTCTTGTATCGCTGAAACCAGCGAGGCAGGCTTACATATTTATGCCGCTTTTAATGCTTTCTTGGCGGCTCTGGCAAGAAATGCCGATCGAGAAAGGCCGTTTTTTCTGGCAAATGAATCAATTTCGTGCAGCAGGCTTTCTGGCATACTGACGTTGATTCTTTTGGTTCTGTTCTCGAAAGCCGACAGGTCGACATCAACCATAACCCATAGACCACCTGCAAAGTCAGGATTATTGGCCAGCAATTCGATGCTTGATGGTTCAGGAATCTTGTCGCCCTCGTCTAGGTGACATTCTATGGCTTCCTGAACGCTTTTTATCGCTTCGTCAAAAGTTTCGCCGGATGTAAAACACCCGGGAAAATCAGGAATAGTTACCCCGAACGAGCTTTTGCCTTCTTTGTGAACAACTACGGGAAACAGCATTTCTTACCTCCAGTCCCATCCTGCCTGTCTGAATATACTGCGTAAAGTTACGAGCGGAATATCTTTGGCAGGGTGTTTGATTGTAACTTTGCCCTCTTTGCTTTCATGCTTGAATTGGTGATGACTGACCTTAACATTCACCAGATGCCACCCGTCGGTCTTCAACTTTTTAATCAGCTCCGAACTATTCAGATACACAATAATACACAACATCTTTTTTGAGTCAAGCCCAGATAATCGACTCGCTTTCGGTTTTTTCTTTAATCCGTTTAATACAGGGTTATTGGTGCGAGTTTGCATTTAAGGCCAGCAATGACCTGAAATTCAGGCAGATTTCAATCTGATTTCAACCAGCAGGTCGGAACAGGCGTCAGGGTTGCCCGGAACTTCCGGCAGACAGCTTGTAATGAGCGCCTCGTTAAGCTTGTTCTCAAGCTCTGGCCATCTTGCAACGAACTGGCTTGCAGAAGCTTTATCAAGCGACTTTTTTTCAGAAGTCGCAGAGTAAATTTTTATCAGCTCATCAACCTCAGAAAAGCCGTATTCTGGCGCCAGTTTTCGCACATCACCAGTGACCTCGCCCGTTTTCAGAAGATGAATCCCGGTCAGAGCGACTCTGTAGATATAGAGCAACGGCTTGATGAGGTAAAGATCGCTCTTCGCAAACTCAGCGCATTTTTTCTGAAAAAAGCCGGCGTAATGATGAAAGAACCGTTGTGAAAGATAAGCGGCCTTTATTTCTTTCAATCGCGTCGCTTCTTCTGTTTCAAAAAGCTGATAAGGGGAAAATATTCTCTCGAGCATGTTGCCGTTTCCCTTTATCAGAAGCCGCAAAGCTTGTTCTATTTCGTTGCTGGAAAAATCGCAGAGACAGTTTCGCCACATTTCCTCAACATTGTGCGCCTGCGCAGGTTTTTCGAGAGCAAGTATCTGCCTGACAGGGGCCGCGTGAATGCCTTTCAGGTCCAGATCACTGTCCGGAGCAGGAAATCCATAAAAATGGCTGCCAGTTACCGCAACCAGCAGCAGCTTTCCCTTGTCAAAATTTCTGGAAACAAATTCCTGGCCGAGCTCTATCTGCTTTTTTTCGATCATGCAAAACAACCTCTCAGAATTTCTGTGCATAATAGATTGAGACTTTCATTGTCGGGAAACTCAGGCAGACTGGTGCCATTTCTGGCCTCAAGGATTTTCTGATTCATCGACTCGGCGTATTCAATCAGTTGGTCGAATTTCCAGGTTCCCTGCTTGATTGCCAGAAGCTCTTCTCGGTCTGGTCTGCGAACGATTACTTCACCTGAAATTAATATCTCGAGTGCCATTCTTAGGAGCCTGACAAGGTGCAGGGCGTGCTTTGTATCATAGCCGAATTCTTTCTCCAGCTTTGCTCTCGCCGGGTTTCTTTCTTTCTGCCAGGTTTGAAACTGCTGCCATTCCTTTATGGCGGCCCGATAACTTCTTTCACGGTCGAGTATCAGCATGAAATTTGGCGGCAGATCGGCATGTGCCAACTTGCCGCTTTCAATCAATGATTCAGCCGCACCAATCTGGTCACCTGAAAAGACAGGTTTGCCAGGCAGGTTGAATTCCTCTCTTTGTGGCTGTGCTTTTGGCGGTTCAAGCAGCCATCTGCGATGTGTTTTGATGCGACGCAACTGTGAGAGGGCATATTTGCCGAAACTGTCTGCCACTTTGAGAGATAAAAACTTTTCCCTGGCAGCCAGTAGTTTTTCAGCCAGTGGCGAGCACTCTCTGATGCAGCTCTGGGGAGCCCACAGCATCTCTATTGCAGTCGGATTGGCATCGATTGCCAGTCTGAAAAATTTCCGGAGCTCGAAAAGCGTGTGATCTTTGTTAAGAACGAGCTGTTCTGGGCTTTCTGAAAAACCAAAATACCAGAACGCCGGCCCGATAATCACACCTTTCAGATCGAGGTCCGATCCCGGCCCATCCAGGCCAAAAGCCTGACTGCCATGTACAACTTCAAAAATCAGTCTGTAATCTTTCATAAATTTTACCCGAACGAGCTTTTGCCTTCTTGGTTAACAATTGCGGAACCAGACGTTTTAAATTGCCTTTTGCGCATATGCCAGAATTTCTTCGCGCTCTTTGAGTTTGGCCAGCAAAACGAGATTGTGTCCCAGGGATAATTGTCCAACAGCTTGTTGGACAACTTGGTTCTGATCATATCGAGCATTTTCATACGAAATTTTCTCTACCATTCATTCGTGCGGATGCCTCAAAAAATCCAATTTTACCACTGAAAGCCCGGCCAGCCTTCAGAAATGGCGATCTGGTTGACTGCTTCTTTGATTACCGGGTCGGCGTTATTGCTGTTCGCAAGAATGAATGCCCCGCAGCCGCTCGACTCATGGGCGATGAACATCGATCGGTAGCCCTCTGTGTTGCCGGTGTGCCCGAAAAACAGGCCGGGCCCCTTATCGTTGTAAAGCGCGAATCCCAGGCCGAAAAATGGCTCACGATATGGCGACAGCATCGCTTTGAGCGATTGCGGCTGCAGCAACCCCGAAGAACTGCCCTGAAGTATTTTCTGCAGATGCAGGGCAAATTTGGCCAGGTCGGTGGGGGTTGTCCAGATGCCACTGCCCGCCTGGGTCGGGTAGACAAACCAGTTGCCGTCTACCGG
>DAOQWI010000251.1:0-3364 GCA_035342015.1 Candidatus Ozemibacteraceae bacterium
TTACCAGGATCTGGCGTGAAACTGTGCCGGGTAGAAGGCAGTGTAGTGGCTGGTTGGCCAGTTGTTCTGATAAAAGCGCAGATAGCTGCCGTAGACATAGCCGCGGCGAACCGGATGGTATGCAGACTGAATGAAAAACCAGTTGCCGTAGCGACCAAGAACGTAAACCTGTTCACCGGTGTTAAGAGAACCGATTACATTCGAATTTCTTTTCTTTTTTCCGGCAACATAAGGTTCTGACCTGATATTCAGATTGCAGGCAACCGCTGCGACCGTATTCATAGGCGTATAGGCGTTCTGATATGCCGGATACCCTGCAGCAGCGTAACCTGGGTAACCATAGGCACCATTATAATAAGACCAGTTGAAGCCGTTCCAGGCTGGTGCCGGGATCTGCGCCGATGGCACCGGAACCGCGGGGTACATGCCAAGGTAACCATAGGCAGGCCATGGGTAGGATATGCCACTGTTGACTACACCATAACCCCACGCGGTTGGTACAACAATACCGCGGCGGGCTTCGGCCACACTGGCGCTCATGACGAGAACCAGCAGAATTGCTGACAGCAAAAGTCCTTTTTTCAGCATAAGTTTTCCTCCTTGAAATAACTCACGATAAAATTCTACCCCGAAATTTCCCCATCGCCTAATTTTTTCTATCATCGTGGCAGTTGTAAAATTTCATCTGAGTAAAAAATCTTAGAGTGGCAATTTCGGGGTGAAAATTGCCACTCTAAGGTCTGAAAATGTCGTTTTTTTTGTCTTAAATCTTGAATTGAAAAGGAAGTCGGCTGGTCCGACCCCAGTTTAAATCAGAA
This sequence comes from Candidatus Ozemibacteraceae bacterium, assembly GCA_035342015.1. Lineage (GTDB taxonomy): Bacteria > Muiribacteriota > Ozemobacteria > Ozemobacterales > Ozemobacteraceae > Rifleibacterium. Next base: position 819 of record DAOQWI010000251.1, read on the forward strand.
GTGGAACTTGGGCATGTCGGTGATCGGGCTGGTGAAGGTGAAGCGGAAATTTTCGTTGTTATTGTTGCTGTCGCCATCCCAGCGGCCGTGAATGAAAAACTTCAGCGCGACGTTGAGTTCGCCGAACTGTTTGTAATAAGGTGCGTTGCGAAACAGCAGGCGGTCAACAACAGTATTTTCGGGCAGTTCCATCAGGCGGTTGATATTGTCGATGCGCCTGGTCGGGTGAAAAGAGATGATTTTGATCCGCTGTGCGCGATTCTTCAATTCCTGTTTCATGGTCATGAACTCACGCTGTTCGCCGTTGACTTCGATGTAAAAATTGGCCAGGCCTTCCTGGGTGAGAAAGCCGTTGTAGGTGATCGTCATCGCCATTTCGCCCGGGCGCTGCAGCCAGTCGACCCTGACGCTGACAGTGCCGTCGGCATCGGTTATTTCTCTGGTTTCCGAGTTGATTATATCGAGATCATTCATTTGCGCACCTGCTTTGATGGTAACGAACAAGAAAACTGCCAGCAAAAGAATAAATGTAATTGCTTTTTTCATAATTTCGACCTCCGGAATAAAATTCCGATGGCTTTAAAGCAATTAGCGTGCCAGTTTTTAAAATGCGCTACTGGAGCCTTTTCAGAACATGGTGGTCGTTGTTTTGTATCTATATTACAAAAATTAAGCTGAATCTCATGTCGAGCTGAAATTGGTGAGAAATGGCGCCAGATCATCGAAACAACAAATCTGTTAAAACTTTATAACCAATAATTGAACTTTTTTTGTTCAACCTGCACGGTTTTTGAGCAGAGCAGTTTCTTACCAGCTGCTGTATGGGCGACCCTTCAGATCGAGCTTGTCGCAGGCTGAAAAAACATCGAAAATGTTGCGCATATCAGAGATTTCGGCATTCTGGGCATCGGTGGTCGATCGGGTTTTCCAGTCGGGCTTTTCGGTGAATGGATCGAGAGGGATTTTGCGCAGCAGCCGGTTTTCGACGAGTTCATCGAGACTGCTCGGAAAATAAGCCGCATCATCGAGACCGGGCTCTTTTGCCGCTTTTTTTTCGTAATAACGGTCAATGGCTCGACGCATTTCTTTAAGGTGTTCACGCAGCAATTCTTCTTTCTGTTGTCTGACGACATTTTTTGCAATCGGAACCGCAGTTGTCGAAAGAATCCCGATAATCACCGTGCAGACTATCAGTTCGAGCAGCGACAGGCCTTTTCTTTCAGTAATCAGCATAGCTGCGGCCACCATGATCGGTCGGAGATTTTGCGGTGTTTTCAGGCGCGAAAAGCCTGATATGCCCTTCGAGCTGGTCATAGTGCCAGGCTCCGGCGGCATTGCTTCCCTGCCATTTTTCGGGGATACGGCTGATGAACGCTGGCACCAGTTCGTCCAACGATGCTGGAAATCGCCCGTTGTTATGCAGTGCATACTGATAAACTGCGGTTCGCAGCAGATTCAGGTCGTGCAGCAGCGCGGTGTCCTTCGCCTTTTTCACGACACGGGTGTTGTGGTAGCCGGCTGCGGTCACGAGGATACCGATCACCGAAACCACGACGAGCATTTCGATCAGGGTAAAGCCCCGGCGCCCGGTCTTTCGACTGCAGCTGTCTTCGTTTTGAACTGCTTTAAACATGAGATTCCTCAGTTGAATTCGAAAAGATTGCGACTCCCCTGCCCTTCAGCCGCCGGGATTGTCTTTTTGAACTTCAAACTTGTATAGATAAAAGATTTTCCGGTTTTGACCTGCAGAAATTTCGCCAGTCCATTCAATTCTGCTTCAAGGGCATCGAGTGATTTGTTGCGGTTGATTACCGGGTGAGAAACGAATTCAAAAAGCCTTGCAATAAGTTCGCGGGTGCTGGCGACAGCCTGTTCGGACATTTCAGGCCTGGCAGTCATCTGAATTGCCGCTTCGGCAGTCGAAAGATCCTGGTTCAGGCGGCCGGCATACTGTGGGTATTCTTTGATTACCGGCTTAAGACTTCTTACCAGCTTTTTCAGGCTTTCCGGTTTAACACTCAACCGTTTGACATCTCCAAGCTGGGCTGTTTCGAAGCTTTCGTTGACCAGACTGTCGATTATGCTGCCGCCATTTTCATAGACGAGGGTCAGCAGCAGAATTATCAGCAGGCCGTAAAGAACCCGCTTTTCGCGGGCGCGCAGGCGCAGAGTGTCGATGACGTCTTCGCGATGTTTAACGGCAAAATCGCCTCTGTTGTCTATCATTTTACCAGTAACCTCATTGTCAGAGCATAGCGGGCCCCTTCGATCAGCACGATTTCATTAATGATGACCGGTGAATCGAGGTTTTCGACCGCCGCGAGAAAGTTGCGCATATTTGCGTAATCGGCCCTAAGGTTCATCTGCAGACGATAAGAGGGCACTTCAAGTTTGTCGAATTCTTCGTTGAATTCATAGCGCACCTCTTCAAGGGAAACGCCCGCCGAGCCTGCGAGCTGCTGCAGCCGGTCAATAATCGCCGGCAGGTCTTCTTCCGCAGGCATAAGGGCGCCTGTTTCTTCGCGCAGGTTTTTGAGGTGCTGCAG
>DAOQWI010000252.1:0-1521 GCA_035342015.1 Candidatus Ozemibacteraceae bacterium
TCTGCTTTTGCGTCATGCCTGCGTTTATGCCCCAGAGGGTACTGCTGGTAGGGATCTTTTCCTTGTCGATTGAAGTGTCTGAGATTCCCGCTTGCGCGGGAATGACGGTAGGTTGCGCGGGAATGACAGGACCAATATATTGCCGGCCGCCGGCTGCAATGATTTCTTCGGCGGCCTGGCGGCCAAGTTCGGCGGCCTTTTCGATTGTGCCTGTGTGCTTGCGGCGCAGCGTCTGTCTGCCATCCGGTGTGCCGATAAAACTGTGCAGAATTAGCTGGTCGCCACTTACATCGGCGTGAACCGCCATCGGGGTCTGGCAGCCACCCTGCAGCTCGGCAAGAAAAGCTCTTTCGGCGGCGGCTCTGGTTTCTGCCTGCTGACTGGCAAAATTCTGCAAAATCGGTCGCAGCTTCTCAGTGTCTTCGCAGCGGCACTGCACCGCGAGAATGCCCTGCCCGGCAGGGGGAGTCATTGCATCGATGGCAAAATAATGGCTGATTCTGTCGGCCCAGCCAAAGCGCAGGAGGCCCGCCGCCGCCAGAATGATGGCGTCAACTTCGCCGTCGGCGAGTTTCTGCAGCCTGGTGTCGAGGTTGCCTCTGAAATCAGAAAATACCAGATCGCTGCGCATGACACTCAGTTGCGAGCGCCGTCTCAGGCTCGAAGTGCCGACCACCGCGCCGGGCGGCAGTTCAGAAAAGCTGCGATACTTTTGTGAAAGAAAACAGTCGCGGGCATCTTCAACGCAGCCGACGGCGACCAGGCATAGTCCCTCAGAGATTGCGTGCGGTACATCCTTGAGGCTGTGAACGGCTATGTCGATACGATGTTCGAGGAGTGCCTGCTCTATTTCTTTTATGAACAGACCCTGGCCGCCGACTTTGAACAGGGGCAGGCCGGTAACCTGGTCACCAAGGGTTTTTATGATGACTTCTTCAAATTCGATGTCAGGGCAGGTGTTTCTGGCAATCCCGATTACATGGCGGGTTTGATGCAGCGCCAGTTTGCTGCCTCTGGTTCCGTAACGTATTTTCATGCTGATTCACGCTTTCTCTGATTTTCCGACAGGCTTCGCAGCGGTGATTCAGGCAGGCAGTCGGTCGACAGACCAAGTATTTCACACATCATTCGCAATTGTTCAAGATCGGCCGAGCCCTGATTTTTCAGGGCGACGATCTGGCCGTGCAGCCATTTGGCCATCAGTGACCTGCTGCATTGATCGAATGCCTGTTTGAGTTCTTCGCTCAATTCCGGGTGCTGGGCGGCAAATTTTTCGACTTCGGCCATACGCAGCGCTTCAGTCTGCTCACGCAGTTTTCTGATCAGTGGCACTACGGTAAAGGCCTGAGATGAAATCTGAAACTGCGAAGATTCATAGTGAACGATCGCTTTAGCCTTTTCGGCTTCTACCTTGCGCTGCGAAAGGTTTTCGTTGACCACGTTCTGCAGGTCGTCGACATCATAAAGAAAAATATTGCCGATGTTCTGGCAGTCTGGTTCAAAATCTCTTGGCACCGCAAT
>DAOQWI010000252.1:1621-3359 GCA_035342015.1 Candidatus Ozemibacteraceae bacterium
TGAGGGGTCCGAAGATACTTCTGGCCAGGTCGACGGCCGCAGATGCAATCGAAACCCGGTTCTCTGAAATGGCGGTTTCGCTGCGCACCTTTTTACCGACTTCAAGAGCTTTCTGGAAAAGACGATGCAGCTGCTTGCCGACATAGCCTTCGCTGGTAGAGTGTTTGTATGATTCCTTGATCTGATGCAGAATCTGATTTTCGCCCAGAATCATTGAATCGAGGCCCGCCGCGACAGAAAAGAGGTGTCTGACTGCGTCTTCGTCATTATGTTCGTAAAAATAGCCCGCCAGATTTTCGAAGTTGATCTGGTTAGCGGCCAGAAGAGCCGAAAAGCTTTTTCTCGCTTCGCCCGGAAGGCCGGAATAGTAGACTTCGACGCGGTTGCAGGTATAAACCGGCACCGCTTCAAGGTTACAGGCGTCGACATCGGGAATTCTGACCTCGCAGATGCGAGCGAGTTTTTCGCGGATAGAAACCGGCGCTGACTTGTGGTTAAGACCAAATACGATCAGAGACATGCGGTTATCTCCTCGCGTATTTTTTCGATGCCTTCGCGGGCAATGCGGTCGAGAACACCATCGGTGACCCATCTGGCCATGAAGTCGGCTTTTTCGACCTCAGACAGCCCCGAAGTTTTTACCCGCGGTCTGATTTCTGCGAGAACTGCGGTCAGTTCAAGCAGTTCGGGTCGAATCAGGCTGTCGATTCTATTCTGTAGATATTTTGAAACCGCCGGTATTCCACCCGAAATTGTTGAACAGGTGATATCGCCTTTTACAACTGTACTGCCGCTGATAAAGTCGCCATCGCTGAAGCTGTCGCAGCGGCTGAACAGCATTCGCTTTTCGCGGCAGGCTGCGGCAAGGGCGTCATTGACTGTCGTATTGCTGCTGGCGATGATTGTAAAAATAAATTGCGGCTGCAGGTCGTCGATTGTTGCGCCCCGGCAGGTTAAAGTCGCTTCTGGCAGCTCTTTGAATTCGGTAAGAATGTCAGGTGCAACCACAGTCAGTCTGGCGCCGGCTTCGGAAAACTGCCTGGCCCGGCGCAGCGCCACTTTTCCACCGCCGATAATAAGAACTTCACGGCCTGTCACATCGAAAAACAGGGGCATATACTTCATTTTACTGCCTCCTGAGTCTGCTGCAACATCGGCTGCCAGTGCTCCTGATTATCGGGCAGTGTGATCAGGCCAAGCGAAAGAAAAAAGCCGATAACCGCCATCGTAGCCAGACGCGTGCCGGTGATTTTAAGCGGTTTGCGCGCAATAATGATAAAAGTGTAAAAAGCCAGGACCACAATTGCAAACATATGTTTAAAACTGGGGTTGAAACTGACGAAATACGAATAATTACCGTAGAAACCTGCTGCCAGACCGGCGGTGAAGAAGGTGACCCCGGCGCCGATCAGTTTGCAGGTCAGATCGTCGAGCCGGCTGAGCGGTGGAAAAAAGAAGACCGCGCGCAGCCGGTTCTTTTTTTTCAGCCTTCTCACCACGTAAAAATAGGTAACTGATGAAATGGCGGCGATAAGAAAGAAACATTCGCCAAGAATCGACAGCAGAAGATGCACCGCGAACCAGCGCTGGGCAAAATGGCCACCGGCAAGGGTTCCGTCGGCAAAGGTCGAACAGAACAACAATACGATGCTTCCGGGCAGGCTGAAGATGCTGAAAAAGGTCTCTTTTAGCCCGTGTTCGGTGATTGCAGTCGTTATGCCCAGGCTCAAAGCTCCGG
>DAOQWI010000253.1:0-3348 GCA_035342015.1 Candidatus Ozemibacteraceae bacterium
CTTTTATTTCCGGTTCAGGGGCCTGGTTTGTGACTTTGATGGCCTGCGTCGGAATCATTGGCCTGGTCGAGGAAGCTCTTAAGGCTGCCGGCGGCATGCTTGCCAGTTATTATTCAGAGTTTATGCGTCGCCCAACGGTAATTTTCATGGGTTTTGCCGGGTGTGCCATGAGTTTTTCGCTGCTTGAGAATATTCAATATTTTCTGCTGTTCGGTGTTTCTGTCGTTTTGCCGCGCATTGTCATCAGTTCTTCTGCTCACCTGTTTTTTTCGAGTCTCTGCGCTGTGGTTGTCGCAGATGCGATCATCAGGCGTAATCGGGCTACGGTCGTTTCGGTGCGCATTCTTGCGGGCATTGCCGTAGCAGCAGTTGTGCATGGTTTTTTTGATTTTGTCGTGTTTCATTTCGATATTCAGGCGGTCAGCGGCCTCGTCATAAGTCTTCTTGCGGTTTTCCTTCTGGGTATCTATGAAACCTGGCTGGGAGTATTGAAACTCGATATTCCTGATGATGCCAGGCTGATGAGCTGTGCCGGTTGTGGCGCTTTTTCTCTCGATCGCGTAAGATTCTGCGGGTTCTGCGGCTCAAGAGTTGTCAGAATGCCGCACCGCCCCGAATTAAAAGTTACTGATGCTGAGGAATCCTGAAAATGGCTGAACTTACCCAGACGGTGTTTGAAAAAGAGCGCGCAATCGGTCTTGCTGTCCAGATGCCTGGTCAGACAGATGAAGAAATCAGACTGTCTCTTGAAGAGCTTGGTGAACTTCTGAAAACGGCAGATGTCGAAATGGTCGGCACGCTGATACAGAAGCGCGACCGTGTTTCCCGCGCTCTTTACATGGGCAGTGGCAAGACCGATGAAATTGCCGATGCCGCAAAGGCGGCCGGTGCCAACCTGATTGTGGCTGATGATGAGCTCACCGCCCTGCAGATAAAGACAATCGAAGAGGCAACCGGCGTTCCGGTCTGTGACCGAACCTCTGTCATTCTCGAAATCTTTGCCAGGCATGCTTCGACCAGAGAAGGCAAGCTGCAGGTTGAGCTGGCAAGCATGCAATACCAGCTGCTGCATCTGGTCGGTGGCTACGAAAATCTTTCGCGCCAGCGTGGCGGAATCGGGGTCAAAGGCCCAGGCGAAACCAAACTTGAAACCGATCGTCGTGTAATCAAAAATAAACTGAAAAAGCTGCGCGAAGACCTCGAAAAATCGGTTCAAGACCGCGAATTACAGAGCCGGAAACGTCAGGATCGCCTGGCGACGGTATTTTCGCTGGTTGGCTATACCAACGCCGGCAAGTCAACCCTTCTCAATCGGTTGACCGGCAGTGAAGTCAAAATCTGCGATGGTCTGTTCACCACTCTTGATCCGACCGCCCGCCGACTGAACTTTGCCAGTGGCCGCTGGGGGATCATTTCTGATACGGTCGGTTTCATCAGCAAGCTGCCTCACTCTTTGATCAAGGCTTTCAGGGCCACTCTTGAGAGTGTTGTGCTCTCAGAAGTGCTTCTGATTGTCTGCGATATTTCTGACCCGCATTTTCGTGAAAGACTGAGCGCAGTAGATGAAGTTCTCAAAGAAATCGGGGCTGCGGGGCACCGTGAGCGTCTCTATGTTTTCAACAAAATCGACAAAACACAGGACCTCGCCCGGGAATCGATTTTGGCTGCTTATCCCGGTGCCGTGTTCATTTCAGCCCGCACTGGCGAGGGGGTCGATGATTTGATGGCCCGTCTCGACGAAGTAATTGCCAGGCAGTACGTAACTCTTAACCTTCTCCTTTCCTCAAAATCCGAACTGGTAAAAGAGGTTATGCAGAGCGCTATTGTAAAAAGCCAGGAGTGGGGTCAGGGAACTGTTAAAATCTGCGCCGAAATCCCGGCGAAACTTTGTTCGCGACTCGAAAATTTCGTTATAGACTCTTAAAACAGGAGAGGCTCGAAAAATGAAAATAAACTCAAAAATATTTTATACATCTTTGCTTTTGGCAATTTTTCTTCTTTTCACCGCATTTTCAGATGCTAAATCTCTCAGACCACCGCCCGAAGAAGATAAAACACCGGTGGTTGCCGTGCCCATGCCTGCTGGCAGTGGCCATAAGGGTGAAGAATGGCTGTTCTTCAGAATGAATGCCCAGTATCGCGGTACGGTCAAAAAGAGCTTTTCAAACCTTGGCTGCGCCATTGCCTGGTTTAAAGACCTTACTCCTGACCAGACGCAGATAATCCTGCACGTCAGCGCCGTTCACCCTGAAAAGAAACGTCAGAAGTATGCCTTCAGGCTGAATCTGGTTTTTCGCAGAGAGGGAGCCAGATACAGCCTTGTTAAGAGAGAATATGCTGAATTTTCAGGCATCACTGGTGATCGTCAGACACAGCTGGAGCAGCTCGCTGCCCTTTGGGTCTATATGCGCGCTTACTCAAATGAAATTAAACTCTTTCCGGAAATTGAGGCATGCGGGGCCAGATTACATTTGAAAGAGGCTGTTCTCGGCAGGGGGCGTTCGCGTGAGATCAACTGCAGCTGGCAGGGACGGCGAAGTTTTAACGGCAAATTCTTTTTTGAGAGAGCTGTAGACCCGGTGTTTAAAGAGCTTCTTGCGCTTGATAAACTTCGTTTTAAAAGCGGCAGACTTTCGGTTTCTCTGGTCAAAGATACGCAGGAGGCTGTTACCAGAGATTTTGGCAGCCGCGAACCATTTGCAACTGACGTTTTCAAATGAGTTTGAGCAACCTGAAAAGAAGCACCGTTTTTCTTTCGCTGGTGATATGCCTGGTGCTGATTGCTTTATCTGCCTGGAAATGGCAGGAATTCGTCGTTGATGATGCATACATTGGTTTTAAATGCATCCGTAATTTTCTTGCCGGCGACGGAATGGTTTTTGAGACTGGTTTTAAAGTTGAAGCGGTTACCAACATCGGCTGGCTTCTGTTTGTAAGCCCACTTGCGCGATTCTTTGAGGTCTCTCAGGCGGTAAGACTGGCTGGTCTTTTGTCGTTGCTGTTCTGTCTGGTTCTTCTTCTGCATCTTGCGAAAAAGCTCGATACCCGCCCACAATCCGGCGGTGGTGTTGCTTTTTTTGTTCTGCTCGTTCCGCTGGTTGTTTTCTCAGAGCCCTCTCTCGTCTATTTTTCTCTTTCAGGCATGGAAACAGCCTTTCTTGCCTCGGTGCTGCTTGCCGCTGCTCTACTGTTCGAAAAAACCGGGCGCTTTGAGCCGCTGGCCGTTCTGGCTGCCTTTGCTTATCTGATCAGGCCCGAATGTATATTATTCTTCCCCGCGGTTATTGCATTTTCAATGTTTTCGCGCGAATTTTCATTCAGGTCAAGGTTGAGCGGCCTGTTTGTCTG
>DAOQWI010000254.1:0-3317 GCA_035342015.1 Candidatus Ozemibacteraceae bacterium
AATCTCGGCGTTTCGGGCAGCTGTTTTGAGATCGCCTTTTTGCAACGCCATGCGAATTTCGTCGAGCTTCCTGGCGTCAGCAAGCGAAAGGCATGGCGACCACGAATCTTCGCTATAGACAAGATCCACTTCGACTTTTGCCACAAAGTTGCCAACATGAATGAATTTTTCCTGTCGCCTGTTCATTTTTTCAGTCTCCGCTTCAGGTCTTCTGACCACAACTTCGGGTCTGGCCGATAAGCTGTTACTACCACTGCCGGCCGTTTCTGGTTTATTGGAATCCCCCATACTACATGAATTGGCAAGCCTTTATGATCCTTTTGCAGCACCAGAACTGCCGGCCCCTTGTGGTATTCCGGATAATCTTCGATTACGATACCATCTGCAGCACTGTCGATCAGGTCTGAAACATAAATTCATGTTGTAATTGTAGACTCTGCCTGCAATCAATTTCAAGCCTTAAAATCAAGCAGGCTTTTAAGGCTTCTGGTTGAGGCTTCGCGTGCTCAGGCGTTGTTCCCAGCCGGAAATTTTCAATTACCACCCGCAGACAACTATAAAGTTTCAGACCCCGCCGCGTCCTACGCTCCCACCCGCCGCTCCAGAAAATCCGGCAGCGCAGCAAAAGCAAAATAACCCCGGCCGCTTAACCGGCTCATAGCTTAATCGGATGGGTCTTTTATAAAAACCTTGCTGTTATTAACAATTACAAACCCAATCAATTCGGGCCACCGCTCCTGATTTCAAACCTGTTAATTCTGGCCTTCCGGTTTGTTCAATGCGTATCACCGGAGACTACCAGATTGTTGTCATTCTTTAAAATAAAAATAACCCGAAACATAAGCGTTTTAGTTGACACAGACTGTATAATAATTATTTTTACAGAGAAATAACAATATTTGTGGGGTTTGCGGATGGAAATAAGCATTTCTGAATTACGCCTGGCCGGCTATACCTGGTTGCTTGAAAAAATGGCTCTTTCAGGCATTCCTAACTGGCACCGGTCGCTGGTTTCTCAGACCGGGGCGCAGTATACAAAATTTCATGGTGACCATGTCGAGCAGGTTTTCAGGGTGCAATACTGGCCTGGCGAAAAAATCGGCGACCATCTCGAATTTGCGCTCAAATATGATGGCGTCAACCTCGGGTTGCTGGCCCTGATTTTCAGCCACATTGCAGTCTCTGAGCTCGCTGATCACATAAAATCCCGCCCGACCGGAAAATATGCGCGTCGACTTTGGTTTTTTTACGAATTTTTAACCGGCAGTCAGCTGCCGATAAGCGACCTGACTTCCGGAAACTACGTCGACGCCCTGGAACCCGAAAAATACTTTACACTGCAGAACGGTGAAAAATCGAGACGCCACCGGGTTGTTGACAATCTTCCCGGCTGCCGGTCTTTCTGCCCCGTTGTCAGAAAGTCAAAGAAGCTTTCCCGACTTGATTACAGCGATCTGCGTCAGCGTTGTGAAGAAATCGTCAGAGTCTTCCCGCCTGAGCTACTGCGCCGCGCCCTGAGTTATCTCTATAACAAAGAGACCCGATCATCTTTTGCCATTGAGCACATTGAGCCTGGAGCTTCGCGCACCGAAAAATTCATCGCCCTTCTTGAGCTGGCCGGGAAAGATGACTTCTGCAGCAAACAGCAGCTGATAGAGCTGCAGAACCGCATCGTCGACCCTCGTTTCCGTGACTTTGATTACCGGAGCAGCCAGAACTATGTCGGCCAGACCGTCGCCGGCTACCGCGAAGTCATTCATTTTATCGGTCCGCGCCCTGATGATCTGCCTGAACTGATGGCCGGTCTCATTGAGGCGCATCAACGTCTGAAAAGCGACCGGTTTTCCCCGATTATTCATGCGGCGGTGATTGCCTGGGGTTTTGTATTTCTGCATCCGTTCGAAGACGGCAACGGCCGGATTCATCGTTTTCTCGTTCACAATATCCTGGCGTTACGGGGTGTGCTGCCGCCGGGGCTCATGTTTCCGGTTTCGGCAGTCATGTTGAAAGATCAGGCGGCTTATGATGCTTCGCTAGAGGCTTTCTCACGGCCTCTGCTGCAGCAGATCGATTACCGGCTGCATGAAAACGGTCAGATGACGGTAACCAATGACACTGGCTGCTGGTACCGCTATTTTGACGCCACCGTTCAGGCAGAAGCCCTGCTCGAGTTTGTCGAAAGAACCGTCGAGGAAGAACTGGCATCAGAGCTCAGCTTTCTTGCCAGTTTTGACAATGCAAGAAAGTCGCTGCAGCGGATAATCGACATGCCCGACCGCCTGATCGATCTTTTTATCCAGCTTTGTCTGCAGAATAACGGCAGACTTTCAACAGGCAAAAGGTCGGCCCATTTCGCTTTTCTCAGCGAAGAAGAGCTCAAAACCATGGAAACCGCCGTCAAAAACAGCTACAACCTCTAAAACTTCACCCCGGCCTGGCAATCTTGAAATCTGCGGGCATTGGCAATGGCTGAGGAGTAAAAATATGATAGATTTTAAATATTGATCATAGAGGTAACACTTCGGGCAGTATTGCAGGTTAATGCAGCGACTTTGCCGGTATCGCCAGCGCCCTTCACAGAATCTTGCTTTAAGAGATTCAGCGGGTTATCATAGTGGCAAGGCCGCAGATAAGGTTGAAAACATGGTAAAGCGCACAGATTACGATTCCCCGTGGAAAGATCTGGTGGAAAAATATTTCCAGCAGTTCATGGAATTTTTCTTTCCTGTCTTTTCGTTTTCAGACTGGCAAAGCCAGTCGGTTGTCGTGATCGTTGTCGTTGTCGAAAAAAGGTGATAAATGAAGTTTGGTCACGAAAAACTCGATGTTTATAAGGTTGCCTTGCACTACGTTGCCTGGGCTTATGAGCTTGCAAAAAAACTTGACGGTGCCAACCGGTATGCCAGGGATCAGCTTTTGCGTGCTTCTCAATCGATACCTCAGAATATTGCCGAGGGAAATGGAAGAGGAACAGTATCGGATCGTCGTCGCTTTTTTGAAATTGCCCGTGGTTCCGCTTTGGAATGCGCTTCAATTCAGGACATTCTTGAAACATGTAAAATTTTGTCGGAAGAAGAAAGTTCTGAGGGAAAAGACTTGCTTTACCGGGTAGTCTCAATGCTTACTATGCTGGGTAAACGAGATTATTCTGCGAGAGAAGAGCCGGCTGAATACTATTGGGACGACAAAAACGACAACGACAACGAGAGCGGCAGGATGTCGCGAATGCATGGCCGCCACAGGATTGGGCGCGGCCAGGCCAACGACAACGAAAAAGACTGACACCCTGAACGAACTGGAGGAAAATATGCGTTACG
>DAOQWI010000255.1:0-3303 GCA_035342015.1 Candidatus Ozemibacteraceae bacterium
TTTGCCGCCGCCGAGATTGCAAAATTCACTCCAGAAGAAGCCAGAGCCTACGAAGACAGCCTGAAAGTCTATCGTGACCTCAAAAATTCCATCGAAACCGCCCGCGAAGAGGGCCACGAAGCTGCCATGGCAGCGGCAGCCATGAAAATGCTCAACAAGGGCCTCGATCTCGAAGTAGTATCAGAAATAACCGGCCTTACCCACGAGCAGCTCGAAGCTTTGCGTAAAGACGAAAACAGCGTAAAAGAACCCGCCACTCTCTACAAAACCAGTAAAAAGCTCAAACGCCCACCATCCTCCCTGAAGAAGCAGAAAAGATCATTGCCCACCTGAACCGGGAACTGGTAAAATAAAAGTGAGTATCAGGCAAGAGATAGGTAGGGTGTCCCCTTATCCAATAAAGTTGGTGAAAGATGTTTTGAATTATGATAATTTATAATTGCTGGCCATATGAACAGATAGCCAAAAACATGTTTTATTCCTTTGCCAGGAGACTTTTTCTTGATTAGACGGGAAGGGATATTCAATCCAAAACGCAAGATTCAGGAAAATGTCGATCATGAGTGGTTAAAAGAACTTCTCAAAAAGGCCGGATATGGCGGAAACCCTGAGCACAAAAAACAGGCAGGCGACTTCGGCTTAACACCACCGGCAATGGCAAGGCCAGACAAAACTCTTTGCGATGGAGTGGCTATTTTCAAAAAAACCGTTGCTTTGAGACGTCTGAAGGAAGGAATAAAGTCTGGCCTTATAAGCATACAAATGCGTGGTGAGTATCCACAGAACATCTGGGCGGTCACACGTGATGGAGAGGTTCTTGAAGCCCAGCTGGAAAATGAAGAGCAGGGAATTTATCACGGCTATCCTATTTCTTGCGAAGATCCTTTCAAGAAAGTTGTTTTGAGACTATGGCATGAACGAAGAAAACAGGCAGGAATTCAAGATTGACTTCGACTGGCTCGCTCGGGAGAGGGGAAGCCAACTTGACAAAGCTACTTTTGCAGAAATAACTCTGGAGATAGATGGAAACATCGCTTCTGAGGTACAGGACAGTTTTTCAAAAACAACGCGTAAGGCTTTCAGAGCTTCGGCTTATGATCTGGCATACTGGTTTGCCTGCAACTGGTGGCGACTTCGCTGGGAAGCCCCTGGAGCCATTGATTCCGACTGGCAAATGAGTCACCAGTTATGCGGTATCGGCAATGGCTATGTCTGGCCAAATATTACGCTCTATTGTGACGGGCACTCGATGAATGTAAGATCGTTAAAATCGCATGGACATAAAATTGAACCGATACGATTTTTGTCCGACTTTCTTGCTGGAGTAAATATCAAAACTTTTGAAAATGCGGTTGATAATTTCATTTTTTCAATTATCGATCGAATGAACCAGCAAAACCTCAACAACAGCAATTTACAACTTGTCTGGAAAGAGGTTTTAAAAGAGCGAAGCCAAACAGACAGCTACAACTGGCGAAAACTTGAGGCAATTTTAGGTTTTGATCCTGACGAAGGTCCGGAAGGATTGATAACGACCCTCCTGGAAAAATCAGCAGTCTTTGGTCCAGGTGCCATTGATGAAATTAGTTCAGCAACAAAAACAGCTGCAATAGAAACACTTGAAACTCTTCGAGAACGCACTTCGGATGCGACAAAGCAAGCTAAAATTCCATATTTCAGTGAACTTCGAAAGCAGCTGTCAAAAGAGCTCCGGGCGCAGGATTTTCCGTGGCAACAGGGTGAATTCGTTGCCGGCGTTATGCGAAAAGCTTTAAACCTGGGAATTGAGCCAGTTCGTGATGAGACTTTAAATGACATTTTTTCTTTATCGCAGCAGGTAATAGATAATGTGCCCACCGACGTTCAATGCTCAATTTCCGCCGGATACCGGGAAGAATCGACAAAGGACAGGGTAAATCTGTTTCTGCCGGCCAGAGTAAAAACCAGCCGTCGCTTTGCTCTTTTGAGAATAGTTGGCGACCATTTGCGTTATGACACGACCGACAAGCTTCTGGCAGTAACAGAGGCAAAAACCTCAAGACAAAAGTTTCAAAGATCTTTTGCCCGAGAATTTCTGTGCCCATTCAATGGTCTGATGGAAATTTTGGGTGACGAGCCGCTGACAGATGTCAAAATCGAAGAAGCGGCAGAATACTATGGGGTTTCTCCGCTGGCTGTTACAACAACCCTTGTAAACAAAGGTCGCATCGATCGAAGCGGGCTTGAGCCGTGGGATTGGTATTTTAACAGATAGAGAAAGCCGGTCGAAATCTTACTTGACCACACCGCTGTATTTGTGGCAGACAAGTGGAGCATTGTAATAAATACGGCTTCAGAAAGGTCTTCGATCATGAAGGGAATCATTCTTGCGGGCGGTTCAGGAACCAGACTCTACCCGATCACCAAAGCGGTCAGCAAGCAGCTCATGCCGGTATACGACAAACCGATGATTTTCTACCCGCTGTCGACGCTGATGCTGGCGGGTATCAAAGACATTCTGATAATCACCACCCCCGAAGACCAGGCCGCCTTCAAAAATCTGCTCAGAGATGGCTCGCAGTGGGGCATCAACCTCAGCTACGAGATGCAGCCCAGCCCCGATGGCCTTGCTCAGGCCTTCATCATCGGTGAAAAGTTCATCGGCAAAGACCCCGTCTGCCTGATTCTCGGCGACAACATCTTCTTTGCCCAGGGGCTGGCAAAGAAACTGCAGCATACCGCCAAAAAGACCGCCGGGGCGACCGTTTTCGGCTATCTGGTCAATGACCCCGGGAGGTATGGCGTTGTCGGCTTCGATGAGAACGGCAGGGCCAACAGTCTCGAAGAAAAGCCGGCAAACCCGAAGTCCAACTACGCGGTGACCGGCCTGTATTTTTATGACAACCATGTGGTCGAATACGCCAGAAGCCTCAGGCCTTCCGCCCGCGGCGAGCTTGAAATAACTGACATCAACCGCATCTATCTCGAAAAAGGCCAGCTCGATGTCGAAATTCTCACCCGCGGCACCGCCTGGCTCGATACCGGCACCTTCGCTTCACTGCTCGACGCTTCGCAGTTCGTCAAAGTCGTCGAAGACCGGCAGGGTCTCAAAATCGCCTGTGTCGAGGAAATCGCCTGGCGCATGGGTTTCATCGACAAAGCCAGACTGCTCGAGCTGGCGAAGCCGCTCGCCAAAAATGATTACGGCAAATATCTCTACCGCATTGCCGGTGGAAAAATATGAAAGTCATTCCGACCGCACTTCTCGCTGCCGAGGTGTTTCCGTGAAGAGGGTCATGATCACCGGAGCAGACGGGCAGCTTG
>DAOQWI010000256.1:0-3178 GCA_035342015.1 Candidatus Ozemibacteraceae bacterium
CCAGAAACGGTCATGCGCGAAATGGTAATGCCAACCAGCACCAGAACGCCAAGAACGCCCAGTGCCATCAGGTATGCCGACCCGCGTTTTTTCAGTTTATTAAAAAACAAATCAGATTCTCCGTTTCTGTCAGCTCACGCTCGCCTGCTTCAGTTTCAACTGACTGTCACTGCGACTCAAAATACTTACGAAAATTCTCATCCATATGTTTCAAAGCTTCGATACTGGATCGCGCCGACTCTTCGCTCTCACCGTCAGCACGCAGCTTTTCCATGATTGCATCAGGGCTGGTGCCGGCAGACAGTGATTGACTGAGCTCGAGCATTTTGCCGAAAGTCTTGCCGAAATCGGCAAAAGCAGCAATATTTTCATTGCCGGGCATGTTCTTCATTTCTTTTAACAGGCGGTCCTGCCATTTGACCCAGGCGAGGCGATCCTGCTTCTTTTCAGAAATTTCGACGAGACGCTGCAGAGCGGTCATTTTGCCAAAAGAGTTGAGGTTCTGATCGTTGGCAGCCTGCTCATAGTAAGATTCGGCCTCTGAAATATTGCCCGCATCCCAGGCACGGGTGGCGTTATGGAAGTTAGAGTTCAGATTGGCAGCCGCAACCATGCGCTCTTCTTCGGAGGCATTCGGGTTATTTGCCAGCTCGGTCATATACTGCCGGAAATCTTTTTCGTAATTTTCAGCGAAGCTGCTTCTTTCTGAGGCCCCGTTAGAAATTGCCGCCACATAGGCTTTGCCTGAAAGCAACTCTCGGGCGCCGGTTTTCAGGGTGCCCTGCCAGTCATCGCTGCCAACCTGTGTCTTTTTATCGGAACTCGGGATTTCGCTGCTTATGAAGCTCACCTTGCTGGTAGTTTCTGTTTTATTGCTGCGCTGCAGTGTCGATACCGGCTCAGAACCCCAGAGATACCAGAGAATCGGCGTAAGCAGAACGGCCCCGGTCAGGTATATCCATTTGAATTCAAAAAGATGCAGAAAAAGTCTCTCAACCGGGGTATCTTCGGGTGCAACCTCGTTGATTTCGAGATCGTCATCGCCCAGCACCGAATTAAAAGCGTAATCGGCGCGATCCGGGGCTTTTTCTTCCTGGTCAGCCTTGAAGGCTTCCCAGCATTCCTGTTCGATTTCTTCGGATTTTCGCTGAAAAACATTTTCGGCCGAAATCAGTGATGCACGCCAGATTTCTTCAAAGCCGTGCTTGAGCTCACCATTCTTGTTATGAGTGAAGGCAAACAGGCGAAACATGCCCTCGCGGGTCGGGTTGGCAGCAACCATGTAACCGGCCTGAACCTGCAGTTCAAGATTGGCCTCATGCGTCAACATGCGCCAGAGCATCGGCTCAGCAGACGGATAATCGAGAAGCGGCAGCAGCGAGAGACCGATGCGCCTGGTGGCAATTACTCCCGAGCGTAACATCGACTGCAGATACTGCACTGCAGCCTCCTTGTCGGCCTTAAGAAAGACTTCCATGGCTGCTGATTTGATACGCGGATCATCGGCAGCAAGAAACTGGTTCAAAGATGGCAGAATCGCATCCATGTCGATATTGCCGAGGGTTTTAACTGTCTGTGCCACGACCGAAGGATCTTTATCGTTCAGCAACGCCGCAATGGGCGGGGAATCGATGCGGGTACCAAGCCTGGCGATGGTTTTGAGTACGTCGAGAACGATATTCTTTTTTATTTCAGCCTTGAGAAGAGCAAAAAGCGTCTGCCTGGCGCTCAGATATGTTTCTGAGGTGCTGATGGCCAGCAAAACCCCACGCTGATCCTTCATAGAAAGGCTCAAAAATTCATCGTATGCAGGGAACCCGGCAACAACCTTCACCGGAGCGGCTTTCACCTTTTCTTCGGCAAGCAAAGGCTCAATCAGGGCCTTGACTTCGTCTGAAGTCTCGCTGGCAAAATGCTTTTTCAGAACAGTTTTGATAGATTCATGTTCAGCATAAGGGCTGAGGCGCTCGATCGCCGAGGCCCGCAGTTTGGAATCACGGTTAGCCAGATCGGCAACGGCACAACGAATGATCTGCTCCGACCTTCTGAAAGCAATACGCTGCTTCAGTTCGAGAATATAATCTTCGACATTTTTTTTGAGGATGCCGGCTGCCTGTATCGATTCAATGCTCTGCATCAGAACCAGCTGTAAAATGTGCTTTTTAATCCCTGACGCAAGCATCATGATGTCATAAATCTTGAGCGGGAACTCTACGGCCGGGTTGAAGGCTGCAACAAAGCCGGCTTTAACCATAAGCAACGGCTGAGTTTCGCGGCCAAGAAACTGCAGAAAAAGATTCTCGACCTTGGCAAAATCGATCAACATCAGTTCACGAAGCGCTTTCTGCCGAATCAGAGCATTTTTGTGCAGAAGAAAAACCTGAATATATTTTATCGCTTCGTCGCAGTCGACCTGGCGCAACAATTGAACCGAGTGCAGCTGCACCCTGAAAGATTTGGAGGTTAAGCCAACCCTGACCTGTTTTTTAAAGGCAGCGACATCGCGCTGCTGCAACATTGAAAGGGCGGCACAGACGACTTCAGGGTCACCTCCGGGCAGCAGCATCGGCACCATTTCGCAATCTGCTTCGCTGCCGAAGCGGCCAAGAATCGTCAGGCCAGCTTCGATCATTCGCGGGTTCTTTTCGACGGCAAGGCAATCACGCCATTCTTTGAGGATCTCTTCAGATGGGGGACGCCGCAGCATCTGGGTTACAACCGAAGCTTTAGCCGGTTCGGCACCCGCAAGAAAGTCGGCAATCGTTCGCGGCGTGACTTCGAGCCCCTTCAACTGTCCCTTAAGCTCAACTCTCGCCTTTTCAAGATTGAGAACCCATGCGGCAAGCTGACGGCAGACACTTGACCCGTCGCGCGAAGACATTTCTTTAACTCTGGCATGCAGTCCGGCAGGTACACCAGTCGCCACAAGTTCTTCGAGAGCAATCTGGCGCGCCACTTCTTCGTCAGAAGAAAGAGCCAGCTCGATCCAGTCGTTCAAATCAAGCTTCTGCGGCCACTTTTCAGCAATTTTGTCAGTCATTGATAATCCTGGCAAACCTCAATCTATATTCCTGTACAGTATATCAGACAGAAGAGAGCTATACCACGTTTTTACAAACACATGCAGGGTAAACGCAAACTTAATTAACTCTAGACGCTGCTTTCGGCAGGTCAGGCG
>DAOQWI010000257.1:0-3129 GCA_035342015.1 Candidatus Ozemibacteraceae bacterium
AAAAGAATGCTTCTGGCGGCCGGCATCACCGACGAGGTCTTCACCATTGCCTCGACCCGCGGCGAAAAAGTGAGCTTTTCGTATATGGCCGGGCTGATCATAACGCCATACCTTGGCTGGTCGCTGGGCACGATTCTGGGAGCAACTGTCAACTCGCTGATGCCGGTTTCGGTTGTCTCGGCCATGGGAATCACCCTTTACGGAATGTTCGTGGCCATAACGGTTCCGGTCGCCCGCGAAGAACGGCCAGTATTGTATACCCTGTTGATTGCAATTACCCTGAGCTGTATCCTCAAATACGCCCCTGTTATATCAGCTCTCTCAAGCGGCTGGGCAATCATAATCGTCACGCTTTTTACTTCTGCTCTGGCGGCCGTTCTCTTCACCGCCGATGAGGAACCCGCATGAGTTATTTAACCGGCGTGATTATGATGACTGCCATCGTTACCTACCTGGTAAGAATGCTTCCCATCGTTTTTTTCAGACGGGAACTATCGTCGCGGCGCTTGAAGGCCTTCATGTATTACATTCCCTACGCGGTGCTCGGCTCGATGACTTTTCCGGCCATACTGGAATCGACGCGCAGCACCTTTTCGGCCGGCACCGGCTTTCTGGTCGCAATTTTGCTGGCCTATTTCAACCGCGGCCTTCTGCAGACTGCCCTCGGCGCGGCAGCAGCAGTCTTCATCGTCGAATACCTGACCCTTTAGCGCCAGAAGCTGGCAATAGATCGATCATCTGAGCTTCCGCGACCTGAGAAGGTCGAGCTTTGTTCATTTTTCATGAACAAGGCAATTTTGTGAACAGGTTCTAATCCTCGCAGCCATTTTAAGGGCGTTCGCCCCTGCCGTCAGTCTGATTATTCTGCAAAAACTGCCTGCCGAGTTCGGTGAGGCGATATTTCTGAGTTGGGCTTCGAGGTGATTCAGGTTGAGTCATTTCCACTAAACCAGAATTTAATGCTGGTATTAGATAAGCATCGCGAAAATGATCTTCGTGTTTTAAACCAAGCAGTAGATTTACGGGACTGTTCCCGGGTCAATGGTAAAATTTCGGGAAGCTTAACAGTAAAGCGCACGCGATTGGCTATTTCTTCAATTACCGGTTCAGGCCAGTTATTGGCCCGGATTTCATTGAAGATTCCGGGGATGCCACTGCGCCACGTAGCGCACCCGAAAAAACTACGCGGCTTTATTAATCACCGGGCGATGTGTGGGCGCAAAAAGATACCACCAAAGGTTCAGGGTGTTTTCAGGCGCAGAAAGTCGCGGGTTATTCCTGAGAAAAAGTCGAATGACCACAGGGCCAGTGATTTGGGATCGCTTACGAACAGTTCAACATCCTTGCGGGCCTGCTGAAAGTCTACCTGTTGGAAGCGGGCCAACAGTCTTTCTACCAGATCATTGCCGGCAAGCTCTTCGCTCTTTGCCAGATAACCAGTCTGGCGCAGACGTGCAACCAGATGTTCCATATTCAAAGGCGTGCGTCTGGCGAGATACCAGGCATAATCGTAAAAGTCTCGCCCTTTAACCCGGTTCTGCCAGCCGCGGCAAAGCAGCGCATGAATTTTCCCGGCAAAAAGAGAGGGGGCATCATACATTCTGACCGAATAGGGAACAGGAAGCAGCTGATATTTCAGCTCAAAACCAGCGCCCGGCGGCGGATCGGTGTCGAGCTCGATTTTGATGCGCAGCTGTTCATCAGGATTTACACCGCTGACAGGGGGCTTTATCGATGCAATCTTTATCAGATGCAGCTGGGTTCCACCTTTTATAAAAGCTGACCTGACGGCAGACCGGTTGCTTTTGACCTTTTCTTCAACCGTCATTTCCAGGCCGAATGCAGCAAGTTCATCACGCAGCGGACCAATGAACCTGGCCAGTTCAAAGGTTTTATCGGGCTGAAGCAAAGTAAAATCAAGATCCTCAGAAAAGCGGTCGAGACCATAAAAAATTCGCAGAGCAGTTCCGCCATAGAACGCGGCATGACTGAAAAAGCCGCCTCGATAAAGCCCGAGCAAAGCCAGTTCCTGGACTATTTCCTTGAGCGCGTTGCGATAATCTTCGATGCTGACACAGGAATAGCGTTCAAGCATACTCTTAATGGCACTGTTCACCTTGCTGCCCCTTTTTTCAAAAGCGTCAGCAGGTGCTTGAAAACGGTTTTACGGTATAATGGCGCGAGAAACTCAACAGTTTCGAGATCGAGTTCTTCAAGACTGCCCGGTTCGATGCGCCAGTCTTCATGCAGCAGCTTTGCCAGAGCTTCACTGGTGCTCACCCGGCCGGCGCGAAACAGCAGGTCACAAAGAGCCTTTTCCGGCGATGCGATCAAAAAGTTCGCCCCACCCTCCTGTTCACATTTAACAGCATAGGGATACGCCGCTGCCGGCAGGTAGTAATAGTAGAAATCGCCAAGAGGGGTCTGGAAAATGCGGTTCTTGTTTTTTCTGAAAGTGGCACTGGTTATGGCGTTGACCTTTTCGGGAATGAGCCCGTAGTAACTCAGCGCCGTTTCAAACGAGACATAAGACGGCCCGTAGATAATCGCCGCGAGACTTTTGCGGGAATAACCGCGCTCACTGGCCGGCAGAAAAATGCCCCGGCGCAGCTGAATGATTTCGCCAGACCTGATCAATCTGGTGATCTTCGCCTTCGGCGAGGCATACCCGCGAAGCTCGTGCATCAGCGTAGCATGATCTTTGAACATTTTATCTCCAATAAGTACAATTATATGATACTTTCTGGAGATAAACAAGAGTGCCTGAAAATTTGTGATGTGGCGTTTGCTCGTGACCGCTTGTCTTATGCGGTCTTAGTCAGCCATTTTTAATGTCATTCGATCTTGGCGTCAGTCTTATTATTCTGCAAAAATTGCCTGCCGAGTTCGGTAAGGCGGTATTTCTGAGTTGGGCTATTCGGAGAATCTGGTTGTGTCATTTCAACGAGATTTGCGTTAATCGCAGCTTCAAGATAATTTGTCGAAAAATTCATCCGGTCTTTTAAGCCAACAGCTCCCATGAGCTCAGCACGAGTCATTTCTCCTGTTAACGAATTTACCAGTTTCATTACTTGCGGGGTTACTTGATGGGTTACTTGATGGGTTACTTGATGGGTTACTTGATGGGTT
>DAOQWI010000258.1:0-3027 GCA_035342015.1 Candidatus Ozemibacteraceae bacterium
CCGCCGGCACTGCAAAATCGGCTAAAACACCAGGACACATATTAATCCTGATTCTCGAGCCCTGCATATCGCAAAATGCAAAAGCCAGGCTCTAAATATGCTTTTTATTACTTAAATGCATAACCCTTCAACCAGTGCATAACTTTGTTCTCCATGAGCTTGACGTCATCTGGCTTACCGGTTACAGAATTTCGAAACTCATAAGCTGATCTGGTTACGTATCGCCGCTTGCCATATTCATAAACACACCCACGAACCAGAGCATGATAAATGCCGTCGCCATCAGAGTGATTTATAGTCACAACAAGAACCATATCCTCAGGTTTAACCGCTTTTACATCCAGAAATTTTGTAAATTTTCTGGCCGGCCATTTTGAAATGCTCCTGACCTTTCCTTTTAAAGCCTGTTCTACTATATTGGAATTGTCATCCAACACAAAAATTTTTCCATCAATTGCAGCAGTAATCTTCTCAAATATTTCCTGTATAACAGGATCAGAAAGTTCTGTTTCGAGAGAAAAAAATTGAGTTTCAACTACAGGCTTTTCCCGGCCAAATAGCTGTATAGCAAAACAAACAGCAAATATCACAATGCATATAGCTGATTTTGATCTCATCACCAATCCTCCCGATTGTCAGATACCACTTCCACCGCACCAGCTCTCAAACTTCAACCCTTTAACGCGATTATTTTTACGCGCGGGAGGGGGAAGTTTTGCCGGTCTGGCGCGGATCTAGAGGGTCTTTATCCGCCTCCGGGTTAAATACGACGACGGTGACGCCGAGGTCGCCCTCGCCGTAGCGGCCAGAGCGGAACTTCTTTTTCCAGGGGCTGCTTCTGAGATAATCTGTGATTGCCTTCTGCAGGGCACCAGTGCCTTTGCCGTGAATGATGAACACGCGGCCCAGGTCGGTTTCGCTGACGATTTTGAGATAGGTCTCGACCTCGTCGACAGCCTCTTCAACCCGCATGCCGCGCACGTCGATCTCGCTTTTGATCAGAGGGCGAACCGCAAACACGCTGCCGCCGGTCTTTTCTTTTTCGACTGCTGATTTCTGCGAACCGGCTGACAGCTCTGAGGCATGCACAACCATAAGCTTGCCATCAAAATCAACTTCGACACGCTTGCGGCCGGCCGGCCTGATTACGGTTCCCTGGCGCAGGTTGAGTTTCCAGACCACACTCATACCGGGCTTCAGCTCGTCGATTTTCAGCGACGGTTGATCTGAAGGCGGCGCAATCTGGTCATCTACCGGCTTATTCACTTCAGCCAGATTTTTTCTGGTTTCGGAATGGGCCTGACGTGCTTCATCAAGAGCCTTCAGCATCTCGGGCGATTCATTTTTGGCAGCGATCTGCCGCAGCCGGTTAATAAGAGTCTCAATATCACGCAACCTGGCACGCAGCTCAACCGTAAATTCTTCGGTGAGCCGGTCGCGTTTGGTTTTGCGGAATTCCTGCAGCTGCTGTGTGGTCTTTTCGATTTCCTGCTCGCGGGTGCGCAAAGTCGACAGCTTCTGAACGTAAGTTCTTCGCAGGGCCTCGGCGCGGTTACGTTCCCGCTCGATGGCTTCGATCAGACCTTTCTCGTCGCGACGTTCGCCGGCATTTGACTGCACAAGCTCTGACAGAACCGATTCGGGTAGACCGAAAACCCTTGCCATTGCCAGGGCATTACTTTTACCGGGAATACCAATCTGAAAACGGAATGTCGGTTTGAAAGTCTCGTAATCGAATTCCATGGCAGCATTGATGAACCCCTCGGTGGTAAACGCCACATGTTTGAGAGAATCATAATGCGAAGTCACGATACAGAAAGCGCCGCGAGAACTAAGCTCTTTAAGAAAGCCTGAAGCCAGTGCCCCACCCTCGACCGGATCAGTGCCGACGCAGATTTCGTCAATAAGAACAAGAGAATGGGCGCCACCAATGTCGATCATCTCTTTCAGGCGCTTCAAATGGGCGGTAAAAGTCGAAAGATGGTCTTCGATGCTCTGACTCTCGCCAATATCAGAAAGCACCTGGCGAAAAACCGGAATGCGAGCGTCGCGGGCCGCGAGAACATAGTTGCCGGTCTGCATCAGCAGGGCATTGATACCGACTGTTTTAAGCGCTACCGTTTTACCGCCGCCGTTGGGGCCGGTAATGATTATACAGCGCTGACCCGAATTCATCTTTATATCGAGAGGCACGCAGTTCGGGTGAATCAGCGGGTGTCGGGCCTGATTCAGCAAAAGATCAGGTTTATCGGCTATTTCTGGCCGACTGGCCTCATATCTGACCGAAAATTCACTGCGGGCCCGCACCATATCGAGCCAGGTAAGAGTCTCGAACTGCTCGGTCATCGCCCCAAGCGACTGGTAAAGCAGTGAAGTCAGATTGTTGAAAATCTTTCGAATTTCTTCGCGCTCAGAAAGCCTCAACTGCGCCAGACGGTTGTTTACCGGCAGAAACTGCAGAGGTTCAATGAATACTGTCTGCCCGGTTGCCGACTGGTCGTGAACGATACCCTGAATGCGGCTCTGTGCCGAAGCCAGAACCGGCAAGACGTAGCGATCGTTGCGCAGCGTGAAGTAGCGGTCCTGAACGTCTTCGGCATGATGTGCCAGAAAAGCGGCCAGCTGCTTCTCGATGTTACCGACCGTCTGCGTGTATTCGCGACGGATAGAAGCGAGAGCCGGAGAAGCGTCATTTCGCACCTGACCCCGGTCGTCGAGGCAGTCGTCGATTCTCTGAAAAAGCCCGGAAAGCAGGGGCATACCGCGAATGCGCTCGGAGATACGCCCCTGGATTTTCAGCGAAAGACTGGTAGAATGACTGTCGAAGGTCTTTCGCAGACTGGCAGCCGTTTCGATATTAGCTTTAACTTTGAGAAAGTCTTCTGAGCCAAGAACGGTTGAACCGGCCTGCAGAATCTCGATAATTTCACGGATATCGCGAAGTCCGCCGGGATTGATTTTTACCCCGGCATTGGAATATTCAAGGTATTCGTCAATTTCAGCCAGCCAGCCGCTGATCTCGTTTGC
>DAOQWI010000259.1:0-2999 GCA_035342015.1 Candidatus Ozemibacteraceae bacterium
CAGCACTGACGGCCGCCACCGAACCGCTGCCACCACTGCTGCGCAGATGCAGACCCATCTGACCATCGAGCGCATCAACAATTGTGGTGCGACCGGTGGCCGACAGGTTCTCAAACCAGGTTTCGCCGTCGGGCCTGCCGGTGATCTCTTCGGGATAATTCCAGGCCGGAGCGCTGACTTCGACTGTGCCAAGATCAAAAGTCTGACTGGCACTGCCGCCTGCCGATTTTGCCTGATCAGCAAAACAGGGAACAGAGAGACAGGAAAACAGGAAAAAGGGGAAAACAAAAACTTTTCTGAGCATGGGTCATCGCCACCTCGCGTAAAATGCATCAGAGAAAAGCTCTGATGTGACCCTGAGGTATTCCGGCTTGAGGTTCATCCGTATGCCCGGTCTTCCCATCATGCGACAGTGACCTTAAAGCGGGCATTTGTCCCCTGTTACGGCGACGGACTCGCGGGAGATTTCCACTCCACTTCCCATTTGGGCCACGGGGATGTTAAACCAACGCAGGCTGCCGTGCAAGCGCTTTTTTGAAAAACCTGCCGGATTGAGGCTTAAAACTCGTAGCCGGCGCGCAGCCTGATATCTTTCTGCAGATTCGAATCAGAAGCTCCGGTTATAATGGCGCCCGAAAGTTCGACCCAGCCCCACTGCACCCTGCGATTGAGGCGGCCTTCAAGGTTTTGCACCGTACCGCCGCTCTTCTCGAAGCGAGTGTCTTCGACACCGATGCCAAAGGTGGTTTTGTGTGAAATACGGCGTTCGGCGCGGCCATAAAGAGTGCGACTGGTTGAAGCGGTGCTGGTTTCGACAAGATAGCCGATACTGGCCCGGTCACGCTTTTTTGTGGTGTAAGTGAGGTTACCGTCATAGAACCAGCAATCCGGGATCTCTGGCCCGTTGAACCAGAACTGGCTGCCCACACCGCCTTCAACGTAGATCTGGCCACTTTCCAGACCGGCAAAGTGCCGCATCATGCCAGAATCGGTAGTGTCATTGAAAAGCAGACGATAATCTGATGTCAGATCGAACTTTTTCGGTTCGAAATATTGCATGGCCAGATGCATAGAATCGGTTGCCCCACCATTGAGATATTCACCGCTCACCCTGAAAGTGTCGGCATTGTAACCGAACATGGCACCGCCATAGTTTTCGTCGAATTGCTTAACTGATTTTACCGCCATGTAAGCGTTGTCGTTAAAGCTGTAATGCATGCGCCCTTCGGCAAATGATGGCTGATTCGAGCCATCGAGATCAACCGCCGCAATTCTGCCAAAATCTACAGTGGTTTTGAGACGGTTGCCGGAAGGGTAGAACCACGAAATACCATCAACGGTCTGCAGAAGGTTATTGCCGGTTACAATGCGCCCAGCCTTGAATTCAAGAGGGCTCGACATGTTGTAGCCCTTGAAAGAGGCCTGATAAAGGTAGTTTTTTTCGGGTGCGATACCAAGCAGGTCTTTGTAAAGAACGTGGCGATAACTCAGCTCTGTCACCAGATTCGGGGTTTTGCGCGTATAAACGAACCGCTGCGCCGATTTTTCGCGATAAGGACCAAACGGAGTGTCAGTATTCGATTCTTCACGCTCAATATAGGGCACCGGCATCAGCGAACCTTCGGGCCGGGTCGAGGCAAATAAAGAACCGGCAGCAGGCAGCAGCCATACCGCAAACAGCATTAACCAGAGAATTGTTCGCCTTCTGTTAATGTTTTTTTCCTGGTTCGAGTTTTCTAAGTTAATTATCGGACGATTAATCTGAAAACCGTAGACCGCCATCATGCCTCAGACAAGGCATTATAAAACAGAAAGAAATTCTGCCCCGAAAAGCAGCATGTTCGGGTATAATTTTCCCCTGGCTCTCAAGTTTCAATTTGTATTTCTGGGTCTGATCCCGTAATGGCTTTAGTTATCAGCAAAACAGCTTTCGGCAAAGCAGGCAGAATAAATGCATGGTTTGCATTTGCTGTTCTGCTGTTTATTCCGGCGGCCCTGATCAGTCAGGCATTCTCTCTTTTTCTTGGAGAATACCGACAGCAAACCCTGAACCAGAAAACCAGCAATGCTCGAATCGAAATGGCTAAGCTGCAAAGCGAGCTTTCAGAGCAAAACGTAGTTCAGATAGCGATGAATGAGTTCACCAGCCGAATCGGCAAAACTCCAGCAGAAACTCTGGGGCCAGATTTTGCGGGTGAAGCCGGACGGATTTTTCGCCGCCGGTTTCCGAAAAAATCTTTATTGACGTGGTTTAACCAGGACTTTCACATCGTCACTCCCACCGGAGAACCCGAAATTGAGCAAAAAAGAGCCTGGCAGGCTTTTGCCAGATCGGTTTTTGCGCCACGCAGCACTGACAATATGAATCGCCGCATTGCCGATGGCTTTGTCAAATCCGTAATGAGCGATTTTCTTGATACAACTTTTTTTACCGGACTTCTCAATAAATGCACTGCAATCAGCTTTAAAGGACAAAAACATTACATCGCCTTTTTTCATCTGCAGGGGCAGAAATCTGATCGAACCGCCGGGTATCTGATCGCGATTATTCCTTCAGAAAAAGCCAGACCTTTCTGGCTGCAGGAACGGGCCTTACGAAGAATCGCAGACAAGGGAATGCTTATCGGCGGGTATTTTATCAGCAGCGACATGGTAGTCAACAATTCTACCATCTCAGAAAATCAGCTTCACGGGTTTCTGTCAGACTTTCGGGCCGGTCGCCCCAGAAGCATCAGGCAGGGAATTTTTTATTTTTCTGAAACATGCTTCATTAACCCTGATCTGTTCATAACCATAGGCATTCCGCTCAGCCGAAAAGACCTTTTGTTCGAGAGTTTTCTCGATTTTATTCCCTATCTGTTATGGCTGCCGGGATTACTGTGCCTTCTTATATCTATGCTCCCCGGAATAACGGATCTGGCCGGCCTGTCACTGAAAACCCGCTTTTCGCTGACCACCCTGATAATTGCTGTGGTGCCATTACTGCTGGCCCTTCTTTA
>DAOQWI010000260.1:0-2992 GCA_035342015.1 Candidatus Ozemibacteraceae bacterium
GTTCAGCCCGCGACCTCGACCATCGGAGCCTTCGAGCTTGGCGCCGAGCAGGGAGCCGGTTCAAACAATTACTGCGTCATGAAAAAAATTCTGTTCAAAATTTCATGGAAAAACCGCGACGGCCACGACAGAGCTATTGAACTGTTCACCATGAAAGCAAATCTTGATTGAAAGGCAACCCGATGCATAAAAAAGGCATGGCCATACCTCTGGTTCTCGTTTTTGCAACCGTTCTCGGGCTGCTCGCAACTTACATCATCAAAAACACGCAGCAGTACAACCGCTCGAATGTCACCAGCTACGCCCAGCTGCAGGCCCACTTTATCGCCCGGGCCGGCGTCGAACATGCAATGCTCAAGATAAAATTTCTGCATCGCGAGCTCTACGACGCAATATGTCTGGCTCAGGGTCGAAACCCGCTGTTCGACTTCACCCAGATCAAAAACCTCGATGCACCCGAAGAAGCGATTTCGAAGTATAACCCGGGCCCGATTTTTCTTTATCGTCAGGGCGATTTCGCCAATAACCGTCTGTTGACCCAGAATTTTTCGATCGACGGAGGCGAAGAGAAACGCTGGCTGAACGAATTCATGGCTGATATTCGATCGGAAGTGACCAAGGTTCCGGCCGGCGATACCAACGCCGTTCTCAACATGTCGCCTCTGCCGTCCAACATCAGCGGCCTTATGAAAGAGCCGTTCAACAAGGCGCAGTATGGCATAAAGGCATTGAACATCGCCGCCCAGGAAATTTCTGAAGAAACAAGTAAAGTACACAATACTGCGATCATCGAACTGACGATCAACTCGGTCGTCGAAACCGCCAGGGGCGAAAGCTGGGACTACGACATTAAAAAAACCGTCAAGATCAATCGTGATTAATCCATGAAAAACACCCTTACAACAACACAATTCACCATAAAAAGCCAGCGACAGGCTTTTACCCTGACAGAAATTCTCATTGCCGCCGGGGTTCTGTCGTTGTTCATGGCCGCCCTCTTCAGCCTGTATTCCGGCGGCACCCGCATGAGCAGCCAGACAATGTGGACCCAGAACATCATCAATCAGCTCAAACTCGCCAGCCGTCAGATAAGCACCTCGATCAAGAAAAGCTCATACCCGTCGAGCCTGACTTTTCCGGGTAATATCATCGAAAACGAGAAAGCCGACTTTGCTCTGCACTATTTCCGTGGCGCAATGCATGCAACCGAATCTGCCGACCTCTCGGCCGGTGGCAGCAAAGTTCTGGCGCTTACCGAGTCTACTCCAGCCAAGACTGGCTATGCCGCCAGCGAAAACACCGATGCAGAACTGATTTATCACATTTTTACGCTTACCAGCGAAGGGCATCTGAATTATTCAAGATTTCGCGAAACCGTAGGCGGCAACGACATTCAGAGTCTGGCACGCGGCACAGTTCCACCACCCGGCGCCGACGGTGTTTACCGCACGACTCTCTGCCGCGACGTCGAGTCGGTCTTTTGCGAACCAAGTTCAACAGCGCCGAAAAGCCCGTTGTCAGTCAGAATAAACTGCCGCATACCACGCGGCAACACAATGCGTTCAGAAACTGCAATCGGCAACCCAAATGTTGCCCTGATATCGCACACCACAATCGGAGGATGGTAAATGAAACTGATTCGCCTCATGCTTCTCGTTTCAGCAGTTCTTTTGGTCATTTCCGGCCAGGCAATGGCCCAGGAAGCACCGCAGTTCGGCTATGTCAATGTCGCTGATGCCGTCATGCTGCACCCGCTGATGAAAGAATTCGATGCTTCCGCCAGACGCTTCAAACTGTCGGCACTCAAGGGCAACCAGGAAGGCAAGAGCCTCGAACGTCGCCAGAAAGCAGAATCAGAAGCAAAAACCATTCAGACCGAAATGGAAAAACTTAGTGAAGAGAAGAAAAAGATCGAAAATACCTATCTTGAAAACCTGAAAAAACTACAGGGTACAAAAATCGCGGGCGGAACTTCCGGAAAATCTCAGGACCAGTATAATAAAGAGAAAGCCAGAATCGACTCGGCTTTTTTTGGCGACTCGCGCAATTTGAACCAGGAGATCCAGAAGTTGCAGGCAAGACTTAACGAACTCAATATTTCTGCAGAATATGCAGGGCACGCATCTTTCGAGGAAACCAGCCAGGTCTTCTCGCTGATTCTCGATGATGTGTACGAGGGTGTCGAGGCCGTTTCCAAATTCTATAAAATCGGCTTCGTCTTTAACAGTTCGTTTGAATTTGCCAGAATCAGCAGCAAGATGCTCAGCGTCAACCCGATGCCTGATTTTTTCGGCAACCTTTCTGAAAAACTCAACGAGGAAGAGGGCAAACTGACGCTCGGCGCCGCACTCAATGCATGGCTGAGCAACCGCAACGACAACCTGGTCAACTGCGACGACCGCCGTCTGACTTCTTTCGTTCTCAAAGGCGGGCTGAACATGACGCCTGCCGTGGTTGATTACATTTATCAGAAGCACGAGGTCAGCAAAGACCATCGTGATTTCATTCAGGAATATTTCAAGAAGGCTGTTTCTAACTGACGACCTTTGGCTCCAGTCTGTTCGGGGAGGAAAAGTATGAATCTCAAGCATTCGATTAAACTTGCAGCTTCAGCTGCTTTGCTGCTGTTCGCGGGGCTTACCGGTACAGCTTACGCCGAAGCACCGGTAATGAATGGCGTAGCTTATGTACTGCTGTCGAAAGACCTCGATAATCACGGGGTTTTCCGCATGAATGACTATTCGACAGGCAAGCCATTTAAGGATGATGGTATGAAGCTGTTCAACCTGAACACCATGACCGGCAAGGTCAGCGGCCTGGCAGTCAATCAGCAGAAACAGATTTTCCTTCTCTCGTCAAAAACTGCCGGTTCCTGGGAAGACGCCCCCGTGGGCTGGTTGCCGGTCGGAATGAGTTTCGAAGCCGACTCGCCCATCTACCTTAAGGTCGTCAAACCGACTCAGGATGGCATTTCGCAGTATATCCGCCCCGG
>DAOQWI010000261.1:0-2485 GCA_035342015.1 Candidatus Ozemibacteraceae bacterium
CGTTTTCGCGAAAAACCAGCATCAGCGTGTTGTCGATAATTTTGTCGATGGTGCCACCGTGCTTTTTTACCAGCTGGTCGCCGCAGGTGATGAACAGATTTATCATTTCGACCGTCTGTTCTGGTGAAAACCCTGCAGTCAGCTGTGTGTAATTTTTTATTGCGGCAAAGATGATCGTGGCTTCAAGATATTCACCGCCTGGGGCCATACTCTGTTCCTGCGACATTTCTATCTGCGAAATCGCATCTTCAGATACGTAATCACTGAGCATGTTGCGCTGCTGCAGACCGATTACCAGCTCAGAAAAAGCTTCATTCAGACTTTCAAATTCATCACCCGAGGTCAGGGTAAGGTTCCAGACATCTTTGCCACGTGCAATCAGTTCTGCGCTTCTGGCAAGCTCGTGCACCGGGTGCACGAAAAAATATTCCAGCAGCTGACTGACAAGATAAAAAACCACGAGAAGGTAGATGAAAAGGCCTGCTGCAGTTGTTGCCCAGCCGCCGGCAGCATCAGTGGCCGTAACCATTGCAACGACCACATGCGGGACATTATGATTGTAGCGACTGATCAGATAGCCGCGAACGGCATTTCCCTCAGAAAAAACGGTTGTCTGTGAAGAATCGGTACGCGAAGCTTTTTTCATCAGAGGGTCATTGATATAACCGCTGCCGGCCCATGTTTTGCCAGCTCCGGTTCTTTCGGTCGGAAAAAAGGCATATTTAACCGAAAAATTACCGTAATCTTCAGCAAAGCCGCTTTTTGCCAATGATGTTTGTGCCGTAAACGAGGCCAGAATCGGGCCCGGCTCGAACTTGCCGCCAAGAATGCCCATCAGGCTGGTGGCATCTTTATTTCTGTTGTAAAGCTTATACATTGAATACCAGATAACACTCGAAGTCTGGTCGACATAATACAGTTGGCCATTGGTCATCATTGTCTGGGCAATCGAGGCATTTCTGATCGGGTTGCCGGCGATCATCAGAATATCCTGCCGCATTCGGTTGACAATCGGCTCTGGCTCAAGCAGCAGGTCTATCGCGTGCCTGGGCATAAAGCGTTCGATCATTTTTAGAGTGCTGTTCTGGTTGACGTTTGTGGTGCGGCCGGAAAATTCTACAACCTGCGAGTCTTCAGGTCGGTGCATGGCCAGAGCCGTTACCGGTATCCGGCGGCTGATTTCATTGAAAAACTTTTCGGTAGCTGCCGGGTCATCGAACAATGCCTGGTCAACTCTTTTACCAAAGGTTATCAAAGTTTTTTCGAGACTTTCCATGTATAGTTTGAGCTCGTTGCCGGTTTGTGTCAGCCGTGTTTCAACATGCAGCAGCAGATTCTGGTGCGCCAGAAACTGGTCATACTGTTGATGCAGATAGAACCCGATTCCCAGAAAAGTGAACGGGAAAAGCGAAACCAGCATGACACTGGCGAGAATGCGTCGTTTGAAACTTATATTGAGATTTATGCCGAAGGTCAGCATGTGCATAAGCTGAACCAGAGACAGCATCAGAACAAGGCGGGCAGACATGCCGATATTCCTGCGCAGCGTCTGAAAATCATGCTGAAAACTTGTGATTGGCAGGTGATACTCAATAAACGGCACCGAAAAATCCTTTTCGTCCTGGTTCAGTGCTATGCCGCATTTATGTACCCAGCTTCTGATAAATCGCTGGTCAGTCGGTGCGGTAATGATCATCCGATCTTCAAGCCTGCGAATGCCGGAGAAAAAATGCAGTGGCAGCTGGCGGGCCTTCTGAATATTCATTCTCTTTTCGCAGAGTCTGAAACCAGGGTGTCTTTTTTTGATGCTCCTGCAGATGGCTGCGAAAGAGAGATCACGCCCGCGAATGACAGCCAGGCAGCCCTTCTGCCCCGCCTGCGGCTTTCTGAACTCAAACCAGGTAAAATAGAGCTCGCCGCCAAAATCGACCGAAAGGTTTTTGGCAACCTGCCCGGGCCGTATGTTGACAGAGGTAAGGGTTTTGAACATCTGTTGAATCTGCAGGGCATTGCGCAGCCTTTCGTTGTATTCGCCCTGAGTCTCTGTTACCTTCGTCAGATAGTTTTCGGCAGCCAGATTCTGAATCACTTTTCGGAAAAGGGCCGGCGGCGGCATCTGCCGCTTCAGATCGGGCGGGCTGAACTTACATGGCGTCAGTCGACCCGATTGATTGTCGAAAAAAACATAAAGCAGACCTTTGCCGGAAATTTTCGCATCGATTGCCGCCTGCAGCTTCTCAATATTCTGGCTTTCAGGGGGCAGGTTGAGGTTTTCGAGTTCCGGCAGCTTTGATGCAAGATAATTCTCAATAACGAGAAGATCGCGGCATTCATCGATGTCCTGCCTGGCGATCGCCATCTTTTCGGGCTCAGCAAAGATAGAATATTCTGCCAGAAAAAAATCGAGCGCAAGAAGCGAGCCGATAACCGGCAGAACCAGAACCAGCAGCCAGGCCGCAAGCAGTGCTGGTGTCGATATGCTTAT
>DAOQWI010000262.1:0-2354 GCA_035342015.1 Candidatus Ozemibacteraceae bacterium
CATGCACCTTACCGGTCTGCCGGTCTTGTTAATCGTCAGAACCGAATGGAGTTTTCTCATCTTTTCCATGATGCTGGCTGCGGTGGTCTTTAATCCGGCCTTTTCCAGGTGCATTTCAATTTTCCTGAGATACGTCATCGCAACAACACAACAGAATAGATGGCATCTCATCTTTGCATCAGTCCAGTGGCGCATAGGCAAGGCTGCAACCTGCGAGGCCTGGTTTGCCTGGCGAAATTTTTCCTCCACCATGTAACGGTCCAGGCTTGCCTGAACAATGTCTTCGGTTTTCCAGTCGATATTGTCTGTGATAATTATATTGCGCCCGAACATTTTCTTGCGAAGCTCAGTTCTGTAAGCGTTTTTTCGGAAACTCATGCTCAGAGTGCCATCTGTTTTTGAAAATTCGAGTTCGAAATATTCAGAAGCCATGTGCATTCTTGAGCACAGGGCCAGATATCGCTCTCTGATTTCGTCTTCATCACGCCATTGCGGGCACCCTTCATTGGTTTTTTTCCGCATACTCAGCAGTTCAGTACGTATTGCTTCGAGCTTTGCTTCGAAAACGTATTCCTGCTTTCTGGCGGTTGCCGGACTGTTTGTAACAACCACGGTTCTGGTTTTGCCCCAGAACTCGCCGCTGGTTCTGTAAGCAGTTATGGCATCGTCAGCATTATTGGTCATTTCAAGTCGACGATTTCGCGGGATGTTCACAGAAGCGAATTTTGCTGCACTCACAGTAGCCATTTCTCTGGCATACCACGGCGAATAAGTCGTTACAAAGTGCATGAGAGGCGAATCATCGATGATGTCGAAATTATCTTCAGCATTCATGCCCTTATCGAAAACCAGAGTAATCCTCTGCTTGGTCTTGGAAATAGCCGCCACTTTCGCGAGCATTTCCGACATGATCGAACCAAAGACTTTGCTGTCATGCTGGTTGCCTGGATACTCTCGATAAAAAACCGGGAGTTTGTTGTCGCGACCAACAAGCAATGCCATGCCAATTTGCCGTAGATGATGCTTGCCGGCTTTGTTTTTCCCCCTTGCTGCAAGCTCTGATCTGGTTTTAGAGGCCATATATGTGTAAAAGTTGGTTGTGTCGAATAACAGACAGTCGCCGTTGGATTCCTCGTTTTGCCAGGCTTTTTCAAAGAATACATTGGCAATTTTCTCCAGCGTTTCCTGGTCTACCTTATTCCATTTGGCCCAATAGCGCTGACTATTGAGACTATCGATGTCTACCGGGCGAAGTTGCTGAATGGCAGTGGATTGATACCATTCGGGAATCGCTCTCTTGCTTTTAGGCTCAATCATACGATTTAAAACCGCGTATAGAAAATACTCGCCGAGAGTTGGTCCGCTTTCTCTTGGATCCGGGGGAATTATTTCATCGACTATTGAAACAAGGTCGATGTCATTGTCGGCATTCAAGGCCAGCCAGAGGGAACCGAATTCTTCGACTTTCAGCCTTCGAAGGGAGCCATCTTTGTTGTCGTCGCCTTTGATAAGCGCTCTTACCTTTTCGGGTGAGCCGATATATGTCTGCGAAATCACCTTGGGTTTTCCATTAACCCTGGCAATCTCCCTGACATAGAGATAGGGTCTGCCGTTTTTGTTTTTTGTATGGAAGTGTGCCATATCTTAGCAGTAGCATATTAGGTCTTACAAGTCAAGCGAAAAGATGAAAATTTTTCAGACCAGCAAAGGTTTTTTGCGTGCATTTTTGGAAATAAAAAGAGGGTCTTCGAGAGAAAATCTCCGAAAACCCTCTTCTGGAAATGGTTTCAGGCTATGAAATAGGCCGACCCGTTAAACTCCTGTTAAAACCGCACACAATCGCACCCAATGAACCGGGTATAACATATTGAAAATTTGCAAGACGTTGTGCCCCTACGGCCACATTGTCTATAATGATTAGACCATTCCAGTCTGAACTGTGACAGATTTCTAATAGCGAAAACTCATTCGCTTTTTTCAAATCGGATGAGTTTTCAGCCAGTGGATTTACTGCGATTTGTATTCACGGAGATATAGCTCAGCAAATATTCCAGAACCGCCTCTTCTGATCAAAATTTGTTCAAGCAATTCTTTGACCAGCTCCTTTTCCTTCTCTGTTAAATTCGAAGAATCACCCTTGAAGGTGATTGGACGAACCAGGTCTTTCTTTTTCCGCTGGAATAGCAGGGCTTCCAGTGGAGCACCATATTTACACAGCATTTTTATTGCAAGTGCTTTACTTTCTGGCGTTTTTTGATCAAAAGATTGAATAATCTGCCTTAGCAACTCTGCAATACAGTAATAGGGGTGGAGTTCCATCAGCAAATAATCGCCGCCCGGCAAATAACTTGAAA
>DAOQWI010000263.1:0-2137 GCA_035342015.1 Candidatus Ozemibacteraceae bacterium
GAAAGCCATTTCTGAAATGGGCGGAAAGATCAAATATGGGCACTCAGAAGTCGGCAATATCGTTTCTGGTGACTGGGAATACGTTCAGCACGAGATCGAATTTCTGCCGGTCAACGTTGAAGATGCAGCTGACCAACTGGTAATCGCCAAGTGGGCAATTCGCGAAGTCGCCTATAAATACGGTCTTGAAGTCAGTTTTGCCCCGAAAATCATTGTCGGACACGCCGGCAGCGGCATGCATGTTCATTCCCGCCTTGTCAAAGACGGGCGCAACATGATGGTCGATGAAAAGGGTGCCCTCAACGATACTGCGAAAAAGATGATAGCCGGCCTGCTTGAACTGGCACCGTCTATAACAGCTTTCGGCAACATTGTTCCGACCTCGTTTCTGCGACTGGTACCGCACCAGGAAGCCCCGACCAATATCTGCTGGGGCGACAGTAACCGCTCGGTTCTTGTCAGGGTTCCGCTTGGCTGGAAAGGCGTTGACAACATGATTTACGATGCCAATCCGAACGAAAAAGAAGCTTTTAAAGACCAGATGAGCAATCAAACCGTTGAGCTTCGCAGTGCCGACGGCTCAGCCAACGTCTATCTGCTTCTTGCCGGCATAACCACCGCTGCTCTGCGCGGCCTCGAAAATCCCGAAGCTCTTAAAATCGCTGAAAAACTCTATGTGAGTGTTGATGTGGGCAAAAATCAGAAGGAACTTAACCTGCCACAGCTGCCAAGCTCATGTTTTGAAGCCGGCGAGCGACTGCTGGCAGACCGGGCCTTCTATGAAAACAATGGTATTTTCCCGCCTTACATGATCGATGGCATCGCTGCCAGTCTCAAGGCATTCGATGATCAGCATCTCAGCGAAAATCTCTTCGGTGACGGCGATGCTCTGATGAAACTTGTAAAAAAATACCTGCATTGCGGCTGAGATAATTACAGCCAGATAACATAATAAACCCTGCAGTTGGCCGTTTCGCCGACAGTGAAGCGGGCAACTTTCATTTTTTATGCAGCCTGATCAATACGGTAGCTTCTGACACTTAAGCCAGAAACATATGAGAATGAGATTGCAATATGAATTGTCGTATTCTAAAATGACACAAGATAAAGTATTTATCACGGCAGACAGCAACTAAAGGATATCAGAGGAATTCCGATGAAAGCAGTCTTTGAGAAAACCGGCAACCTGGAATGCCTTATCAAAACAATCGACCGACTATGCCTGCAGCAGAAACCCGGTGGATTGATGATCCTTGCCGCCGATGCCTGCGGTTTCTCAACGGAAGAACTGAATGAGCTGCTGAAAACGGTCAATGTTCCTGTTTTTGGCGGGATTTTTCCGCAGGTCATTTACGATGGAAAAAATTATGAAAAGGGCTGTGTTGTCGTTTCCATGCAGGCAAGCCCTCAGATTGTCTGCATAAAGAATCTTGACGATCCCAGTGCCATCTACGAAGAACAGTTGGCCCCTTTCGCCGAAAAATGGGGTCAGCCAGCAAAAAGCAACGATGAGACCTTCATCGTTTTCGTTGACGGTCTTAGTCGTGGCATCTCGGCACTGATTCAGGATATGTTTTATTGCTTCGGTCTGCAGCGCAATTACATTGGTGGGGGAGCCGGGTCCCTTTCACTGCAACAAAAACCATGCCTGATCACACCCGAAGGGCTGCTCCAGGACGCAGCAGTGATTGCCCGACTTCCTCTGCCCTGTGGCACAGGTGTAGCGCACGGATGGGAATCAATCAGTGAAGGCATCAAGGTTACCGAATCAGAGGGAAACGTTCTTCATACTCTCGACTGGCGACCTGCCTTTGAGGTTTATCGCGAGCTGGTCGAAGCTCACAGCAACCTCAAATTTACAGAGAACAACTTTTTTGATATTGCAAAAAGCTATCCGTTTGGCATCGCCAGACTCGATACCGAGGTCATCGTCAGGGATCCTCTGATGAAAAATGCAGCCAACGGTCTTGTCTGCGTTGGAGCAATTCCGCCCGGTTCATTTGTAAGGCTTCTGCATGGCCGTCCAGAATCGCTCATCGATGCAGCAGCCAGGGCCAGACAGCTTGCGGAGCAGGCGGCGCCGAGGGCCGGTTCCTCTGGCAGAGCCTTTATCATCGACTGCATTTCGCGGGTGCTT
>DAOQWI010000264.1:0-2065 GCA_035342015.1 Candidatus Ozemibacteraceae bacterium
AGGGCTGCCGCTGCTGCTGGTATAGATGCGGTGATCTGCTGGGATTTCGCCATTCTTGAACTGGCGTTGCATTACCGTATCGCGCCTTTCATATCGACCCAGATGTCAGTTGCCAACTCGGCCTCGCTGCTGTTTCTCTACCGTCAGTTTGGTGTCAGGCGTTTTGTTCTCGCCAGAGAATGCACGCTTGAAGAGATCATTTCAATACGCAGCCGCCTGAAAGAATCTCTTGGCGACGATGCCGAAAAAATAGAACTTGAAGTATTTGCGCATGGAGCCATGTGCGTTTCGGTCAGTGGCCGTTGTTTCATGTCGCAGTTTCATTTCGATGCTTCGGCCAATCGAGGGGAATGCCGGCAGCCCTGCCGCAGAGAATACCTGATCAAAGATGTTCGTGACGGCAAAGAGTTCACGCTCGGGCAGGACTACGTCATGAGTCCGAAGGATCTCTGTACTCTGCCGTTTCTCGATCAGATACTCGCCGCCGGTGTTGACAGCCTCAAGATCGAGGGTCGCGGTCGCAGCCCTGAATATGTCAGCGAAGTGACTGCCTGTTATCGCAGGTTTATCGATTTTTATTATGAACAAAGCGGTGCCGCAGATTTCGCGGCGCAACTGGCCAGTTTGAAAAATGAGCTGATGGCGCGTCTCGATGCGGTTTTTCACCGGGGTTTTTCCGATGGCTTTTTCTTTGGTCGTCAGATTGCCGAATGGACCGGCGGGAACGGCTCAAAAGCCACACATCGCAAAGTACATGTCGGAGTGGTGACAAATTTTTTCAAAAAGGTCATGGTAGCTGAAATCAAGGTTGAGGGTGCCGGTTTTTCTGCCGGTGAAGAGCTGATGTTTCAGGGTTCGGCAACTGGCGTGGTAACTCTGAAGGCCGAATCTATCGAAGAGGCCTTCAAACCCGTTGCGCAGGCGGCAAGAGGCGCTCTGGTCGGCGTCAGGCTTTCGGGCCTGGTGCGTGAGAATGATCAGGTTTATAAGATGGTTCCGGTTGAAGAGGTTGAGAACGCCAGGCAATAATTTTGTTTTTGAGAGTTTTTCAGAATCATGAGTTGAGGATATTGGCATGAATAAAAAGACCTGCTGTGGATGTTTTGGTCTGGGCTGCTTTCTGATTGTGCTGGCAGTCGTGGTTGGTGGCTATTATGGTGTAAATTTTCTGCATGAATCAGGCCGCGAATTTGCTGCCGAAGGTCTCGAAAAGAGCGTTGAAAAAGTTACACAGATGGCTTTCAGTGATGCTGACCGGGTTGAAATCAACCAGGCCGCCATCGAAGCCGCAAAAGATGTCAGGTCTGGCAAGATCGGGCTGGTAAATCTTCTTACCAATGCCACAAGTCAGCTCGAGACCAATCTGCATGTCAAGGCGATGCTGCTTGCCTTCTATCGTCAGAACAAAATGTCGGGCGAAGCCGGCCAGGGGCTGCCGGTAGATGCAGAAAACGACCAGGTCATGCGTCGGCTGATTTATGGTCTGACCGAAAAGCGGATTCCGATCGAAGATATCAGCTCGATTACGGCTCTGATTTTTGAACGTTACACCGAAACGACTGGCGGTGAAGGCAAGGTAAAGAGAACTGTCAGCCTGCAGCGACTTAAGACCGGGCTTTCAAAGGAAGAATTACAGAAAAGTCTCAGCATGATGAAAGAAGTTGTCGAACGCAACGCAATCGAGGCACCCGCTGAAGATTACGATGCTGCCACCGCGGTCAAAAAAGATTTTCTCGAACTTTTCAGAAAACTTAAACAGGGAGAGCAGAAAGATGTCGACAAAAAATCACAG
The DNA here is from genome assembly GCA_035342015.1 of Candidatus Ozemibacteraceae bacterium. Lineage (GTDB taxonomy): Bacteria > Muiribacteriota > Ozemobacteria > Ozemobacterales > Ozemobacteraceae > Rifleibacterium. The sequence continues at coordinate 1,793 of DAOQWI010000264.1, forward strand.
CAGCAGCCCGCTGCAGCTGCAGAAGCCGAATCTGGCACCAAACCCGCAGCCGACTCAGGGAAATAACTGGCAGCAGTTCTTTGATGTGATTGCTCCTGTTTATGAGCGCGAGGTTTTTACCCGTAACACGGTTGCAGAAATTGATTTCATGGTTGAAGAGCTGAAACTGGAAGCCGGCGCCAGAATACTCGATATGGGTTGCGGTACGGGCCGGCATGCTGTCGAACTGGCGCGGCGCGGCTATCAGGTGACCGGTGTCGATATTTCTGCCGG